>CALDJV010000298.1 GCA_937899305.1 uncultured Cytophagaceae bacterium | reverse complement strand
TCTTTTCATTTTTTGCCAATAAATTTAGAATGATGGCCGACAAAGTTCCTTTAAGTAGTTCTTTTGAGTACATAGAACAAATATACATAGTTTTATAATACATCATAATTCTATGTAATAATATTTACAGATATTTTCTACATTTACTCGAGTTCAGTCCAATACCTCATTTTGATGAAATCAGGTATTCTGACTCTTTCAGCGCAGGTGTGCAGCACTTGATTTGACTATGAATGAAAGGTTTTGCTTTTACGAAAAGAAGTCAGGCGATCTCTTTTTTTTTGTATTCCTGAAACATTTCTAAGATATGTTGTACAATGAGTTCAGGAGCATCAAAAGGGATAAAGTGCCCACAGTTGGGTACCACAGAGAGGCTAACGGGTATGGCTGGGTCAAATTGAGCACTAAAGCCATCAAAAACAGCCGCAGGATAGGTTGTTTCGTCGGCACCTACAAAGATTCTGGTAGGGGTATTTATTCTGGCAAATCCCAGACGGAATTGGGTTGTCCAGCTGAAAAATTTAGAAAAAGAGGGTAAAAGACCTCTATAAAGTGCCAGCGGACCTTTTAAATCTGGAAGGTGTTTAAAAGCATCCTCAGAAGAGAAGAAAGCCTTACTTTGTGTTGCTCCTTCTGACCAGCGAACCGTTATTTTTCGGAGGCGAGTGAAATTTTTTCTGGTAATCAACCATCGTCCAATACCAAATGGTAGACAAAACATGAGAATGTATCGTCGTCGGAGGGCTAAAATAGGATGCGTCAAAATCGTGATTAGGTAGCTTCTGAGTGGGGGAATGGCCAAGGCAATATAATTGTGGAACCGATGCTGTTTGTAGGCTAAGGCAGCATAAGAGGTGGCTGCACCAAAGTCATGCCCTACTAAAAACACTTTTTCGTCTTCGTTTTCGACAATATTCTCAACAAATGCATTTAACCATTCTGCAAGTTCTTTGATTGTAATCACATGGTCTAGTTTGTCAACTTCTTCATATCCCAACAAATAAGGCGCAATGACTGTAAACCCTTGCTCGAGTAATAAGTGGGCTATAGGTTCCCAAATATGAGGTGTTTCGGGGAAACCATGAAGCAGTAAAATTTTTTCGGTGCCCCCTTCCCATTCTAAATAAGTTGTTTTTTTGCCTTTTTGATCAATAACCTGTTTCTCGTTGTATTTGCTCATTGTGAATTCTCTTTAGTACCAATCTATGGCCAAAGCTTGTACAAAATAACATACACTTTTGAGTTGATATAATTTTGTCTAATTTTTTTCAGCAGGTGAATACCCAATTGGTGTGGAATCAAAAAGTGCCTTGTCTGTAAAAGACCATCAGTAAAACTATAACCAATTACTTGATTCATTTACAAAATACAGATATCTGGACTGAATGATTATGTGTATTAAAAGAAGTGTCACGTCATGTTTCAGAAGAAGCCGTATTACTATTTTCAAAAGCTTCCAATTCTTCCAGGTCAAATGATGGTTCAGACTCAATCAGTTCGTCTTTCATGTAATCATATTCCAATTTTTGAGTATTGGTCAGGCGATGAAGTAGGGCTACAATTCTTTTGTCCAGCCAATTTTGTTTACGTCTACTAGCCCTTTGTGCCATCCACTCCATCAGATGTACGGTATAAACAGATATTTTGTATTTTATTTTTTTACGCATGGCTTGTTATTTTATTGATTCGACAAGGAATGCCTTTAAAGTGGGGGATTCCTTGTTCAGCGTCTAAAAAATCTTGATTATCAGGGCATAGTTGGGCATCGGATAGCTCCCAAGCTGAAGAGAGCTTGTCTTTGCCCTGGGTAGTTTCGGGCTTCCACCAACCATGGGGTATACGAATCAACCCTTTGGGCATGTCATCCCGAATGGCAGTCATCATTTTTACTTTGCCTTGAATACTTTCTATTTCCACCCATTCTCCTTGAGTTACTTGATAGGTTTTAGCATCCGATTTGGATATAAACATATGTGGTTCAGGTTGCTTTTTGCGGAGTTCGGGTACATGCCGATGTCCAGTTTGAAAGAATGAATCTTCTCGGACTCCTGTAAAAAGTTTCAAAGGAAATCCTTCGGGGTTGGGTGGGTCTGCTCTAAAGTAGGGGAGTGGGTCAAAACCCAGGTCTTCCAAAATAGTAGAATAGAGCTCTACTTTGCCAGTGGGAGTAGCAAATCCGGTTTTTTCATATTTTTTAAACTGAGAAGGAGGCAGGTGTAAGTCATATTGATCACAAAATTCCTGAAAAGTCAAACCTGATTTTGATAATTTATAATCATAAAATTGCTCAATAGTAGGCCAAGGGAAATACTCTTCAAACCCCATTCTATGGCCTAAATCTCGCCAAAATTCAAATGTACTTCTACACTCGCCTGGAGGCTGCATAGCCTGCTCAGAAGGACGCAACATAGAATGCCATTCAAAGTAATCAAAGAGGTTGGGGCGTTCCAGCCAGCTATCACCTGGTAAAATATAATCCGCCAATTGAGCAGTAGGCGTTTTCATATGTTCTTGTACCACAACCAAGTCCTGGTTCATGATAGCCTTATAGATCAATTGCATATTGGCATAACTCATCAGGGCATTGTTGCCTAGAACAAAAAAGGCTTTGACTGGATAAGGATCACCATAAGCCATGGCGCGAAAGGTAGCCGAGGGATTGGCCATATAACTCCCCATGACCAAGTCGGCATAGGGCTGCCCCCAAACGCTTTGGGTGGGTTCTTTGAGGGCAGCAGTACCTCTATAGGTAAAAGCTGGATGAGTATCAGCACCCAATTGTTTGTCTTTTTGCTCCTGAGATATTGCCTCATGCATCTCTATTTCTGACATAGAAATAACTAGGGGGTTAAACCCATGAAATCGTTCTCCACCTGGTACGTCCAGGTAGCCACAAATTGCCCTTAAACTTGCCTGGAGACGAATTGCGGAAGTACTATTTCTTTGTTGGTCAGTGATGGGGGTCCACGGAATGATAGAAGGTCCGTGGGTAGCGTATACTTTAGCTGCTTCATAAATCAATTCTTTTTTGACTCCCGTAATCTCAACGACCTTCTCTAAGGGAAATTCCTGTAGTCGTTTTTTAAGTTCCTCAAAACCACTTGTGTATTTTTCTACAAAGGTTTTGTCATACCACCCGTTTTCAATGATAATGTTAAGCCAACCCATCATCATGACAGTATCGGTCCCGGCTTTAAGAGGCAACCAAACATCTGCTTTTTCGGCATTTTCGCTGCGACGTGGGTCCAGTACAATTAATTTTGCCCCTCGTTGTTGGGCAGCTCGGATATACTGATAAACCGGGACCCAACTATGCCTACGAGGGTTATGCCCCATCAATACAATACAGCGGGTCATCTGAAAATCAGGGAAAGGGTACCAGCCATACACCATTCGGTTAATGGCTGCGGTATTCCCCATGCAAAGTGCCACCCCACTAATCCAGTTAGGTGAGCCCAACAAATTCATAAATCGACGGCCTAGCCCTGAGTCAGTCGAGGTGTTCCAAAGGCTGGTAGACACGGCCAGTGCTTCTGGGCCATGTTGTTTTACAATGGTTTTTAAGCGTTGGGTGATATCGCTCATTGCTTCCTCCCAAGTAACCCTTTCCCATTTTCCCGATCCTCTTTCGCCCACCCGTTTTAATGGATACCGAATGCGGTCGGGGTGAGCAAAATTCTTAGGTGCGTATACTCCCTTCATACAAATGTGTCCTTTGAATAAAGGGTTATCAGATTGACTTATTTTTACCACCCTACCATTTTTGGTGTGGGCTGTCACTGAACAAGACACGTCACAGCTTGCACAAATTACTTTTTTAACCGCTTCTTTTTCCATCATATTTTTAGAGAATTAAAGCGAGGCCATTTTTAGCAAAACATCCCCAGTTTCATTGAATTAATTCAAAGATAAGTAAGATTATGCGGTGACATGTAGACGGTGGCGTTTATAACTACAATTAAATTTTGTGTTTTGGGTTAAAAAACGAATATTATGTAGGTTATAAGTGACTTCTTACCTGCTCGATAATAAAGCGAATTTCATTCATGTACTCATGAAACCACTCATAGGTAAGGTTTTCATCATTCACTTGTAAAAAGAAATTATCCACGATGAGTTTGAATAGTATTTTTGCCAATCCAGGACGGTCTTCAAATCTAATGGCAACTGTCCATTGATCCATAAAACTATCAGTAATGATCTTAAAAGATTTGTCAAAGCACCTTTTAAATGCGGGATTTTTGAGGTTTAATCTCAGCTGTTTGCTAAAAAAAAGATCGTCTTTTGTGTCCACCATTAGGTTGATGACGTCTGGATCCATGTTTTTACATTGCCTACCCAAAGCGGCAATTTGGTCGGCTCGCTCCAAATGATAATCCAACAATGCTTCCACGAAAATATCCAAGTCACCAAAGTAGTAATAATAGGAGGATTTATTTTTATTGATTTGCCGGGCAATTCTTTCTACATTCAAACCTTGGGTTCCTTCTCTAGAAAAAATAAAATACCCCTCTTTTATCCATACTATTTTACTTGGGCTCATTATCTTTTTTATAGAAAGATATTAAAAATTATCACAAATACATTTATAAATTGTTTGTGAGGATATTATAGGTATGCAATGTTAGTATTGTGTTTGGAAAACTTCCTTATTTCCAGTAGCTCGGGTAGGGGATAACCAAGCTACTGGCGAGCTCTGTAAAGCTAAAAATCGATCGTTATTGCGAATGCGTTACTTAGGAACAGGTTCAAAATAAGTTTCCAGGTTTAGTAAAATTACCCAAAGTTATTACAGACACGTTCCTTAACTCTAGCAAGTACACTCATCGTCACAGCACGATAAATCGGTCAAATAAAAGTTATTGTCCTTGTATTCCTGAAGGGTCTTGTATATTGTTTTGGGAGGAACTTTCATTCTTTTTGCAATCTTCTCCGCTACTATGGCAAACCTTTGTCTATATTTATAAATAAAGCAAAACAACGCGTTTTTGTGTTTTACTTGTGGGCCTACCAAAAATAAATTTTTTGTCTTGGTAGATTCATCAAACTCATTCAGTAAGGGATAGTCATCTTTAAACTCAAACGATTCCTTCACCAAGGTGAGGCTACTGGCAAACCCCGTACAATTAATGGGCTTTTGTGGTGAAGTGAAGGTGTGGCCATTTGCGGTTTTTACGATGTAGGCATCATTTACAAATTCTACACTGTTTACTTTTGTTTCAGTATAATAATCAAAAAGATCGGCTACATATTCTATTCTGTCTCGGGTAAATGGAGCAAGCGAGTAACTCGAGTCGCTTTTCACCAAGTTTAAATAGTCTGCATCATCAAGGAGGGTGACTATCTTCCTGGCTCTAATTAAGTTAACCATTGCATCAAAGCCAGATTCGTAGGCTCCTATCACAATGTGCTCATCACCATCCAAATCTGAAAAAGAATCAACCTCTGAGTAATGAGTACACAAATCAGCCCCTTCGAAGGCATCTGTTCTGGGGTATTGGTATTCACCTGCAGCCCATATTACATACATACTCTTGTATTCACCCTTATCGGTAGTTAACACGAAGGAATCCACATTTTTTTGAACAGTATTTACACAAACTCCAGTTTTAATTGGCAGGTCATAATACTTTGCAAGTGCTTCGAGATACTCCACATAATCTTCTCCGGTTGGGTGCTCGGTCAATAGCGAGAAGGCGGGAGAGGTACCTGGGGTGATGGCATTCAAATCGGGCATCTTAAAGAAATTGCCCGTGAACGAAGGAGATATAAACCGGGTTTCTATAGGCCATTTTCTAAATGACTCGCCAACAGTGTTTTTTTCTAATATGACGTGATTTATTCCCAGCTGTTGCAAAAGAATTCCTACGCCTATGCCAGCCGGTCCTGCTCCAACGATGACAACGTCATAGTACGCATCTATATCATTATTTTCACTCATATATGGTAAGGTCATGGGTTCTACAACTCTTTTTACAATATTTTGGTTTGTTGCAAATGAAAAACCATCGCAAGTTTAATTACTAACAACCATAAATGCAACTTGGTTGCATTTATGGTTGGTGATGATAAAAGAGGGAGTGCCCAGATTATTTTAATGTATTAGAAACTGTCCAGGAATAATCTATATGAAAGTGAGAAAGTCTTAGGCAAAGAGTAATAGACTATTCACCAACTTTGTAACCAAACTCATCCTCAAACTCGTTTTTTAGATATTTTTCAGCATTATTTAACGCTCATCCACAGTACTAGAGGCCTCGTCTTCGTATACCAAACCACCTTCATTGATGATTCTCAAAATGCTGTCACCATAATGGTCAGGTCCTAGTTCAATTCTACCTTCACAGTCAATCCAAGCAGCAAGTAATGGATAATTTTTTTCAAACATGATGTCTAAATTTTACCTTTATAATTCGAAGACCAACCAAGTATGGCTTTCATCTTTTGGGAAGGATTAAATTTGAAAGCAGTACTTTCTCTTCTCTGGGACACGTAAAATTTGCCAAAGTTTTGAACAGTAATGCTCGATTTGGCTTTTATAGCGTCGTATATCGTATCAATGAATCCATCCAAATACCTTTCTGCAACTTCTTGGCTACAATTCATTTTCTGGGCATATAATGCGATAAACTCTTTGTGCTTAATCGTTTTATCAGTGTGTGACATAGACTCATCTTGGTTTTTATTTGTAATTAATGGATTTGCCCTACTTCAATTTATTCAAATACGAAATGGCGGTAAAATGCTGGGCATCGATCTTTTTTACCCTTTGTCTTAGGGCATCGCTGGCGTTGCCCAATACCTCAAGGTTCACAAAAGTCCTGAATGCTCCCAAGCGAGCCGCAAAAGACTTGTAATTATCAAAATGAAACAGCACTGCTTCCGAATTTTCATACGTTTCTAATACCCTAATCGTGCTTGAGTCCTCCGAGATGTACCAATCGTATTGTAGCATGCCTTGTTCAGTTTGGGCACAATGGGCTTGTAATTCCTTGATTACCTCTTGTAGTGAGGCCAATTGATTATCAAGTAGTTTTGAGGTAGCAATGATTATAATTCTATCTTCCATGTGGTGGTGATTCGTATCTGTGAATTCGTCGGCAAATGTACTCATAAAAATATTGACTGGAGTAAATAAAAATATTGACTGGAGTAAATAAAGCTGGGTAACCGCATTGTTTTGAATAGGGCTGGAGGCCTGCCTTGTATTGGATTAAAACAAACCATCCATCACAAAATCAAAAAGGTCAGGTCAAGTGCTCTACAAGTTGAATGTTATTCCCACAGGTATCATTAAAAACCGCAATTTTTACCGTACCCATTTGAGTGGGCTTCATGCTGAATACTACCCCTAGCTCAATCAAACGATCGTATTTGGACTGAACATCGTCTACATCGAACTGGGTCCAGGGCATTCCAGCTTCCATCAGGGCGTCTTGGTATACTTTAGATGGTTCAAAATGATTGGGAGCTGGTTCCAATAAAATTTCAGGTCCATCTTGTGCCTCTTTAGAAACCACGGTGAGCCATCGGTTGCCACCTCCTAGTGGTAGATCAATTTTTTTAAGAAATCCCAATTTTTCGGTATAGAATTGCAACGCTTTTTCCTGATCTCTGACTGGGATACTAATAATGGTTACTCTCATTGTATTATGGTTTAAGTTTAAAAATATGCCAGGTATGGTACTTGATTGGTTTTGCTTTTAAATCAGGGATACATCACTCCAAGTGCTGGAATCCGACCACAAAGCAAGTTTCTGTTCCCCCTTCATTGAAGCAAACTTAAGTGAATATAGTCCTTTTTTGTCAAACTGTCTACCCAAGCCGGATTGGAGAAGGGCAATGTTCAGGGCGTTGAACCTCTGATTGGTACATCATTGAGTTTTTAGTGGTCTTTTTATAATCATAGCGTTTTTATTTTAACCATTAGTCATTAAATGACAAATGCATAATAAAGATTGAATTTTACGGATATCAAATGATTACTCTTTTCTGACCTATATGTGGAAGTGCCCTAAGGTGTCAATAGAAAATTTTCCAGGTGAGTCAACCAAATTTTATTACCGAACTATTTAGAGGTATTTAGTTAAAAGTTAGATAAAAGTAATTGTAAAATGTATTGGTGCAATGTTTTATTTCTGTTAACCCTGGCAGGAAGCCTTTCCGATACTAGAAAAAAGAGAAAAAAATCTATTGATTGAAAAGCACCAAACCACTCCTCGAAAAGCTTTACCCAACAAGCAAATCCCTTGATATCGATGAAAATTAATATTTAATCTAATTTAGTTTATAGTATTTTTCTAAGTTTTCATTTTACTAATAGAATATTATATATTTTGAATAAGATATTGTTATATTCATATCATCAATCAAATATATTCAATTTATACACCTTAAATTATGTTACACAAATCCATTTATTTTATTTGCTTATTGTGCTTTTTCACAATAAACCATAAGCTGTTTGCCCAATTTCCATATCAAAATCCAGGGTTTAATTATCCTTCGGTAGAAAATTTTGGGACAGCCCAACAGTACTTATTAGGAATGCCCTATACCAAGGAAGGAGTAGAACTGATTCCGGTAGGTACCGATCTCTATGAAGGGAATGATGTCAATACCATTTATTATGGGCGTACTCCGTCAAATTCATCTAGTAAACCGGTCATAGTTTTTGTACATGGTTATGCCAGTAGTGCCAGTGTCTGGTACAAAGGGCGTGACAATGCCTACGCGGATGTGTATCGAGATGGTTATCGTTCCGCGTTCGTTTCGCTTACTCCCAATCGGCATATGTGGACCAATGGCAACATGTTGTCCAAAATGCTTGATCAAATCAAGGCTTACTATGGTGTATCCAAAGTAGTCATTGTTGCCTGGAGCAAAGGTGCAGTAGATACCGATGCCGCCATCGTTCATTTTGGTGCCAAATCGAAGGTTTCACGCGTATTTACCGTGGGAGGTGCTCACTTTGGTACCAGTTTAGCAGAATTGGCCAATGCACAGTTATTGGCGCTGCTCAACATCATTTTCATGCAGAACAATGACGCCACCAAATGTTTGGAGAGAGGCTACATGAACTATTTCAGGTCTATTACCGACAACAACCCCAACAATACCGTGAGTGTGACTACTCTAGGGGGCTGGGGAAATGGACCATTGGCCAGATTGTCTATTCCACAAGGTTTGCTTTACCTGGCCGAAGGGAGCAAATCACGAGGAGGAAACGACGGCGTAATTGCTTACCAAAATGCCCAGAGACCAAATAGTGCTTCTCTTTTTAGTGGCTTGCAGCCCAAGAAGTTTTTAGGGATCACTTACTACGACGGCCCCGACGAAACCGATTTAGATCATTTTGAAGTGACGCGTGGCAACTTATTCTGGCCTTATTTCAGAAACATTCTACAAGGCTCGAACCAGAGGCAAAGCCTGGCTCGAACGGCGAAAAGTTACAACCCCAATGCGATTGTTCACAGTAAAATGCAAATCTCTAAAGCGGTAGGGGGACAACAAGCGTTTTTGGTAGAGAAAAACGCTGGGAAGATTACCATCCTGGCCAATGACCTATCAGCGAGTCAACATTTGAGAGTACAGAGAGTAGATGGCGCTCAAGCTTCGTCAGAAGTGATCGAAGCGGTGCCAATGAACAAAACCATCGCTGGCAAACAGGGTTTTTACACCTTGGGTAAGCTTGCGCCTGGCAAATACAAAATCGCTTCTGAAGACGGAACACCAGTAATTATCTTACCCGAAGATGGTATTGAGGTAGTACTCAATACTGGTTTGACGGACGAAAAGTTGGTACATACCAATGATGCGCCTTTTACTTTATCGGCCTCGGTGGTACAGCCCGATGGAAACCTAGTAAATGAAAAGATGAAAGTATCGGCCACTCTCGAGAGGGTGATGGACTTGCAGTTGAATAATACTGAGCAGGTAGCCATCCCGGTTATTTTCAAGAAAAATGGTGCTCATTATGAAGCTCATGTGACCGAAAAACTCGCGAGTGGTATTTACCATATCCATATGAAGGTATCGGGCCAATCTTTTTCTAAAACCTTGATTACCAGTATTGCAGTGACTGAAAACAGCAAAAGTCAGTTAAGCAATGAGCTGCTTCCGAATGGAGATTTGAGTGTATACCCCAACCCTAGCAAAGGGGCTTTTACGGTGAAGCTTGGAGCCCATACTGAACCTGCTCAAGTTACCATTTATAACCGTTTGGGGGTACCCGTGAAGCATTTTGAGGTCAAGGCCAGTCAAACCAATTTGTCGTTGAATGCAGATGAACTCGGATTGCCAAAGGGCATGTATTTCATCAAGTCAGGCAATAGCAAATTGACCAAAAGGTTGATTATTGACTAACTTTTTAGCTTAATAAAACACTGGGCCATCCCAAAATTTGGGATGGCTTTTTTTGGTAGGTGTCACCCTGACTGCTGGTGCCTATTGCTTCATGTGGGCGTACCTATGAAATACAAAGTGCTGCTCAGGTGAATGAACAAGGTCTTTCCATTGAAAGAGCTTGATGGTCAGGTGCGCCAGTCTCGGTGAAGCAACACGATTATTTGAGCGAAGTTTTTTGAATCACTTTGTCTTTGTCAAGTAAATGAATTTCTAGCTCGTAGGTCATTCCTTGAAACGAGTTATCTGGAACACTGGCAATCTCTTCCACCATTTCATCATCATCATTGTATATGATGCCACTGATGGTGATATGTCTATCGGCCGAGGACACAAAATAATACTGATATTGATGGTGACACCTCAAGATAAGCTCATTAGCCCCTGCATCCACATAATATTTTTCAGTATCAGGGTAATCAGTTTTCAGGGCTACCCACAAACCCGCCAAACTAAAATCCTGGATGTGCCCCTTGATGATTCCTTTTTTGGTAAAGAAATCTCGGGTAAAAGGTTCAAAATACCATTCTTTAAAATTCGGGTTCAATTTCTCCAATAGTCTTATGTGCCCATCATTGGTTGGTTTTTGTTGATACTCGATGGCGCCATTTTTTATGATAAAACCTTCATACGCACAGGCCCCTCCAAAGCAATCGACCTCTACATAGGCAAATAGTTTACTTGGAAATTGCTTACTGAACTCCTTGACCTGATCTTCAAACTGATAAATGATGTCAAAAGCCTCGTCTAAATCCTGACAATGGTGGTTTTTTAAAAAAGCATCGTCTCTATAGCTATTATGCTCAATTTGGGTTTCATTGATTTGCCCAATGATCCCGTGAAACTGAGCGTGGAACTGTTTGGCTTGCACAAATTGAAAGGATGTTTCAAATGCTTCCAGAAACATCAAATCTTCTTCCGAACGATAATCTGTAATGATATTTTTTAATGTTATTCCCAAGGTGTATTTGGTTGATTAGTTTTACTAAGATATAGAATTTCGCCCCTTACTATTATACACATTCTCGTATATTTCTGTAAGTATAAACAAAAACTTCACTTATCCTCTATGGTCAATTAGGGGATCAACTCCCACATTCACACCCTTTGATTGCTTTCAAAAAGTCTTCTTTGAGGGTTTTTAAAACGGTTTGATCGTCACTGTAGATCAACAAAAGGCTGGTATCGATACTACTAGTGCTTCCATCTTTGTTTGGAAGCTTTTGTTTGATGAGTCCCTGACCATTTTTGGTGTGGAGAGATAAACTATAAGTTTCCATAATATCGGTATATTTTACTTTGAGTCGGGTAGGGTCTAAATCCTTCAGGTTCAAAACATTGGTACTTTTAGAACTATCACTGGCATTCGTATACCATTTATTACTTATGACTTTAACCAAACACTTGTTGCTAGGTTTCATGTTACTTAGTTTGTAATTGCCATTGATTTTTTTTGATTCACTACCACTTGAAGTATAGCTGAGACCGTTGATTTTATTGGTAATGCTGGCAAAGGAGGTTTCGGCTTCTTTCATAAAATCCCCTTTTCCACAATGACAGTCTTGAATTCTTTTCAAAAAAGCGGCCTTGAGGTCTTTTAACAGCGTTTCGTTTTTACTAAAAATTACCATACCTGCTTCATTTTCAGTAAATACCTTCTTATTAATGGTGGTGTGTTTGTGCTCAATTGCCTTCTTGAAATTCTTGGTTCCTACAAATAACTTGTATTTTGCGTTATCCTGATACTCCACGTTTAAGCTCGAGGGGTCTAAATCTTTAAGACGAAACGTGTTCGTATGTTCTGACTTGAGGTTGCTGCTATTTACATATTGGTAGGTATTCACCACCTGCAAAATGCATTTGTCACCCGTACTAATGTAGTTTGCACTATATTTAATCAGCTCTTCGTTGTTGCCTGAACCAGTCTGATAGTTAATCTTATTAATGTTATCGGTAATGGGGTCCCCTGTGGTGTTTGAACCAGTAGTTGAATTGGTACCACTCGCTTCGTTTGAAGATGAACTACAACCCATTGAGAGCAAGAGCGTAGTAAACGAAATGGTAACCAATAAGTAAGTTTTGATTGTAAAGGTTTTCATCTTGTTATGTTCGTTATTTATCAAAGTTCTGACCATCAAATATAAATAAGTTTTCGGCTGATGAAAAAGGCCTTACAAAATAGAAGGCCTCAGTTTTTGACAAGCAGAATTGAAGTGAAAACAGGCAATGATTGTGAAACTGTTATTAAACTTTCGCTAGTGTGGGCCTGTTGAGGTAAGCTTTGTTGGTAATGCCCTGTTCAAAGACTAGTAAAGAGGGTATCATTTACTTGGACAAAAAGGGAGTATGATGAAGGAAAAGTGAAAATTAATTCGTTTCCTGGTGGTTAGGTTGGTCTTCTTTCTCGGCTTCTTTTTCTTGTTTACCTGCCAAAAAGCCCAAAGCGGCAAGAATAGCTCCAATAACGATCATCCCTATGCGTATTCCTGGGCCTTCACCAACAAGGTCTTGCATGGCTTCCAGGTCATAGCCAAATGAATTTAAAATGAGTGAGCCAGCTCCAAGAAATATAAGCGCATATCCTACACGATTTAGAATTGATGACAAAGTTTTCATTGTTTTTGATTAGAATAATGTTTAGTCAATTGATTACATTGAATAGTACGGCACTATACAAGATAGGTTATCTTTCACCTTGATTATTTCACTGTTGCAAACATGGAAGCGAAATGCTGTCTTGGGTATGCTTTATTGATGAGGCGATGCTTAAACCCCGACAAAGGGGCAATTCCAAAAAAATCTCCCTAACTTTATTCCAAAAAACAAGGCCAACCAAATAAACCTCAACGAAATAAAATCCCAACTAAGTAACGCTTTCAAAATAAGTGTCCGGTTTAGTCATATGCCTGGATTAACTTACGTTGAGCTCGGACTTCGTCCTTCGGTTGTTGGGCCTCAGAGTTCCTTACCTGAGATCCCTACGGGACAAGTTTTGCGCCCATAGCAGGGCTACGGTCATAAAACCGATGGCTACAGCTCAATGTCGTTTAGTTAAGGGAAAAATGTTGATTCACGTACCGTTTT
>CALDJV010000297.1 GCA_937899305.1 uncultured Cytophagaceae bacterium | reverse complement strand
CGTAACTAAAAATGTCAATGCTACGAAAGTTATGTTCTTAAGATTTTTCATAATTAAGTATTAAAAAAATTGAATAGGTGCGTTTAATATGCATATCTAATAACGCCTTTAATCACAAATCGTTGGTTTTTTTATACTAAATAATCCAAACTCCCTCTAATTTCTGGAAGCTCAACTACCTATACCCCTTCCTATTCCCTTAGGGTTTCTTGCAAAATCAATCCGTTTTATCCGAAACTCCCCTCAATCATTTACCCCCCATTTTAAAATCAACTGCATTCAAAACGTACTATACAACCTGAGTCTCAAGCCCTGCCTTTTGCAAATCATCCCAAAAACGCGGATATGACTTAGACACCACTTCAGGATCCTCAATGCTTAAATTGAGTACACAAGCCAATGGAGCAAATGCCATGGCCATTCGGTGGTCTTCATAAGTTTGAATAGTAACTGGGCCAGTAGGTAACTCCTCTCCTGGATACAACCACCATTCTGCTTCTTTTTCTTCTAAACGGGTCCCTAGTTTTTTAAGCTCTTGCTGCAAAGCAAATACTCGGTCGGTTTCTTTGATTTTAAGACTTTCCAAACCGCGCATTTGTAGTTGTACTCCTTTGGCGGCAGCCACTACGGTAATGGTTTGAGCCAAATCTGGGCAATGGGCAAACTCCAAAGTAAGTGGCGTATTTCGGGTGGCAATAGGTTGTTTCTCTAATATCACACCATCGGCAGTAAAGGTACTTTTTACTCCAAAATGCTCCATCAAATCCGCAATAACTCGATCTCCTTGCAATGAACTTTCTCGCAGGCCTTTTAATGTAATGGTCGTGTCGTCTTCGGCCAATGCTACAATCGCATACCAATAACTGGCTCCTGACCAATCCGACTCTATGGCGTAGGTGTTGGCTTTGTAATTTTGTGGGGCTACTTTGATTCTTTGACCTTCAAACGTACTCTCGATTCCAAAATGTCCCATAAGCTGCAGGGTCATCTCGATATACGGACGTGAGTTGACCTTCCCAACCAAGTCAATCTCCAATCCTTCGTTCAGCAAGGGAGCAATCATAAGCAAAGCCGAAATGTATTGACTACTGATGTCTCCTCTAATTTGGATAGGTGCCGACTCAAGGGCCTGCTTGGGGTGTACTTCCAAAGGAGGATATCCCGCATGTTTCAAATATTCTATCGAGGCGCCTAGCTGCTTAAGTGCTTCTACTAAAATGCCAATCGGGCGGGCCTGCATGCGTGCAGTTCCCGTAAGGATTTTATGTTGTTGGGTGACAGCCACAAAAGCAGTCAGAAAACGCATTGTGGTACCAGCATCCAATACGTCAAGTAGTTTGTCTTCTTCTTTGAGCAACTTTTGCAAGGTTTGGGTATCTCTGGCCTCAGAAATATTGGTTAAGTCAATCTGAGTTGCATTGGCCTGATGGTGGGCCAAAGCCTGTATAATCAAAGCTCGATTGCTTTCACTTTTAGAGGAGGGCAGCTCAACAATGGTATGAATGGGATTTTGTAATATTTTTAGTTGTATCATTTTCGTCATTATTCGCGTGGGTTATGATATATGAACAATAATAGTGGTTTGAAACCACAGAAGCAAGGTAAGCTATTTATTGAGGGTTTGGTAAAAATCTATTTTTGAATGACCAAACCGGGTACTTATTTTGAAAGTGCTACTCAATGAACTACTGATAGTCAATTATTTATCCTGAACACAGGAAATATCTTCTATCATCAAATCTTGTTTTACTACAACCAAATGAAACACAACGCGTCTAAAATAGTCTAATCAATATTATATGAATTTAACTTTAGTAGATCTTAACCCTGAGGTGGTACACGCCTGGGAAAAAGCATTCGCAGATGTAGAAGCAGTGACCGTACACCATGGGTCTATCTTCGATTATCCCTGTGATGCCCTGGTAAGTCCAGCCAATAGTTATGGACACATGAACGGAGGCATTGATTTTGCCATTTCCAATACCCTTGGCTGGCACATTGAGAAAAGATTGCAAGACAAACTCCGGAAAAAACACTATGGTGAATTGCTCGTAGGGCAAGCCGAAATCATCCCTACTGAACACGAAGATTTCCCTTATTTGATTTCAGCCCCTACCATGCGCATCCCCATGAGTATTCCGCGTACTCCTAATGTGTACCATGCCATGCGGGCAATTCTCATTTTGGCCAGAGACCAACATTTTGACAATGGCGAGAAAATCAGCGAAAAGGTACAAACCATTGCCATTCCAGGCTTGGGTACTGGGGTAGGCCAAGTAAGTGGGCTCACCTGTGCTTGGCAAATGCGACTAGCTTGGGAAGACATCATGAATGAGATGTATGCTACCGAAAGTAAATGGAATCGTTTACGAGAAAACTTCAAGTTTTTTTATACCGAAAACTTGAATGACATTGCTTATGATATCATCTAAAAATCACCAGACTTAAACCCACAAGAAGGCTTTGTCGTAAAGCCTTCTTTATTATTATGCCTTCTTACTTCTGGCCTTTTTCTTTTAAGGTTCCTCTTGTATTAGCCATATAATTTTCGCTTCATTACCCTCACATATACAACAATTTTTTTACATTTGCTTGCTTTATCTATTCAACAAACTATAAACAACTATGCAAGTACTTTTCAGGCCCCGTCTACTCGATTCCATCATTTCCCGATATATCACGCAAACTTTCACATCTATCTTCTAAACCATTGCAAATCTGGTTATTTCGTATGAATCACCCAGCATTGTTTTACGAGTTTCGTAAAAAATTCAAAACCTCTGCCGACCAGTCTAAAGGTATAGGCATTGAGGCCGAATTACCCATTGTCACCCTTGAGGGGAAAGTCCCTGACTTTTCGGTTATCCAAGGGCTGTTTAAGTATTTAGAAGCCCAAGGGTTTCAGGTTCAAAGGGATCATTTTTCTAACCATTTGGTTGAGGCCTCTCGAGTCAATAACCAAAGTGGTGAACACTTTGCCTATTGCCTGGATACCATTACTACCGACGCAGGTTATGGTGTTCTGGAGGTAGTGATGGCGCCACAACAAAACATACACAACCTTCAGCGCCATTTTATGGCGATTATCCAACTATTGTATGACTATTTTTCAACCCATCACTGCCTCATTCTTGGTTTTGGCATTCAGCCCGTTACTCCTCCTTCGGCCAAATTATTGATGCCAAAAGAACGTTATCTTTTTTTTAGTCATTTTTCTCAAAACAACGTCATTCCCAAATCACAAGGCAATGATGCCCACCTACTTACCATTACTGCCTCTAACCAATGTCATATTGATGTTACCAACCAAAAAGCCATTACAGCCATCAATGTATTGAATGCCTTGTCTGGTTTGCAAATTGCACTGCATGCCAACTCATCGATCTGGCAAGGCAAGGTAGATCCAAATTGTAAAGCCAATCGAGAGTTTTTTTGGAAAAAATGCTATCCAGACCGCACCAATCAAATAGGCATTCCGCCTCGGTTTGCTAACACGGAAGCCTACTTACAATACCTCCTGGAGTTTAAACCCATGCTCTTTAAAAGAGGACCAAAGTTACTGCAAGTACTCAATAAAGCCACTTTTGGTGAATACTTGCATAATAAAACGCCTACTACGGCGCAAACACTAGACGGCAAGCAAGTAACCATACAGCCTCTTTTGGCTGACCTTCATTACCTCAATACTTTTTGTTATTTCAATGCTCGACTAGTTCCCCAATATGGTACCATCGAGAGTCGAGTGTGTTGCCAACAACCGCCTGGTGAAACGTTTGCTCCGACTGCGCTTACTCTGGGCTTGTTAGAAAACTTGGAAAGGGCGGAAAAGCTCATGAATAAGTTGCCTTGGGAGACCTGGAAAACACTCCGAAAGCAAGCAGGACATACCACTTTTGATACCCAAGTAAATAACCAAAGCATTTTGCCGCTGTTGAAAGAATTGGTCGATATTGCCACCCAGGGTTTACAAAGAAGAAAACAAGGAGAAGAAGTTTTTTTAGCGCCCTTGTATGAGCGCATTGCCCAACAAAAATCGCCCGCTGATGTGGCTATAGATATATTTGAAAAACAGGGACTTCAGGCTTTTTTAGCCCATTATGCCTTCAAGGCACCATTGACATCAAGTACACCCTCTGAGCCTATGCTTCAGTCGCTAAACGCCTGATACTCGAAGCGACTATAGACTGTGAACTGAATACAGGGTAGTGAATGATTATTAAACATAAAATCAAGCATCATTTATGAACAAACGGCAAGATATTTATTTGAAAAAAATTCCAGATCAGTTATACCAAGACATCGTTGATTTGTTTGCTCAGGAATACCACCTCAAGAACGGTGAAAAAATGAGGCTCGCCAATTATTATGTGGGCATTAGCCGCAACCTCGCCAATCAATTTGTGCAATTTATCGAGGAAGTAAAACAAGGCCTGGCAGAAGAAAAACACCCTACTTTGGCTATTCCAGATGGTTTTCAACCTCACGAAGGCAATTTACTCTCTACTGAAATAGGTACCGATGTGTCTTTTGCCAGCTACGATATGGCGGTGACTGAAACCGGATTACAAAATATTGAGTTTCAAGCGGTGGCCACTTACCCCATCAGCGCTGCTCGTTTGAACCGCTGTATTTTGGATAGTTTGGCCGAAGCCAATGTTCATATTTTCGCGGACAATCCGGCTACTACCTGGGATGATTTCATTCAGTTTTATACCCGCATTATTGCCGGCAATGCACCGGATGGAATCGTAATTACGGATCGGCTGGTAGAACAACAAAAAACCAATTTTGAGTTTTATGCCACTCAAAAAGAGCTCTCGGCTCCCATCGACATCGTGGACATGAAACACCTCTTTGAACAAGACCAGGCCTTGTTTTACAAACCACCCCAAGAAACACAGGCCCCCGTGAGAGTAAAGCGTTTGTATAATCGTATTTTGTTGGCAGAAGCCTTGTTTGATGACCACTATCCTCAAGATTCAAGTACTTGGCATTTTCGCTTTGACAAACATTACGACCAACTCAAGTTTGTCAATCATCCTGTCAAGTCGTTTGAGGTTTCCAAACGCTTGTCTCCTTATATAACCCACCCCTTCAATCCTACCTGTTTTGAGCTCTCCGAAGTAGCCCAGGATTTTAGACAGGGCATACTATCATATGACGACTACGTATGGAAACACAAGTGGGGAGCTGCGGGTCACCGCCTCGTGCTGTCACCCAATGCTACTATTTTGGATGAATTGACCCCCTACCTCCAGGATTACATTGCGCAAAAGAAGGTCAACTTCAAGGTTTTTAAAACCGATGATGGGCAGGAAAAAATTGTGGAATTGAGGTTTATGACGGCGACTCTGAACGACCAAACCATCATTGTGCCTATGGCGCGTCTGGGTCACATTACCCAAAATAATCAAGGAGCGAGCATATTTAAAATTCATTTTGGGGATAACAACAAGGAAGGGTACGGGTTTAGTCCAGTGATTATATTTGATGCGTAAACGTAGGGGTGCGTCTATGAATGGCACTTCATATTCAAAGACAAATGAACCTTTTGGGCCGTTTCTTTATTTTAGATTTGTGTTTCTAACCAATAAAATGAACCGATAGCTTCATCTTCATCAAACCCATTCATATTATGACTAAATCAATATTGTGGTTAATTATTGGATACACGCTCTTTTCTTCCTCGTTGTTTGCGCAACAAATATTCAAGGGTAAGTTGAGTTATAGTGTCACGCGTTTTGATGATCCACAAAAATCCAAAATCCTATCTGAAACCCAAGGGTATATTATTACCAATGGAAAAAAATTCAAGCATCATCTGGTTACTCCACAAGACGGTAAGGAAGAGGCCATATTTGAAGCCGGTAAAAGCATTGCATACCTTGTTCAATATAAGACGAAGGAAATCATTAAATTCAGGCTATTAGAAGAATATCGCAAGACAGATGAAAGCCTCACCATTAAACGGTCACAAACGTATAAAAATATTGCTGGTGAACCAGCTTACAAAGTCAGCATTTATGATCAAGATAATAGGATGATAGTTGATATGTGGGTGAGTAAAAACTACCGATGGGACTTGGTTCAATTGGCCAAATATAGAGTCAAACATGCCTTTTATGAAATCAGTAACGCGTATTTGAATGGTCACCTTATTTTGGGGCTCAAAATTTACAATTCATCTGGAAAGGTCGCACAAGACGTGACCGTACAAGCGCTGACTCCTAAAAACATCTCTGACCAAGCTTTTGACTTACCCAAAGGATTCAAAATCATTGACGAAACTAAAAAAAGATGAACCCGCTCTCTGAATTATTCACTGAAATACGTGCCTGCAAAGTATGTGAAGCCCACTTACCATTAGGGCCCAACCCAGTAGTAAGTGGACAAAAAACTGCCAAAATTATGATCATTGGGCAAGCACCAGGCACCAAGGTTCACGCTAGCGGCGTACCTTGGGATGATGCCAGCGGGGCACGGTTGCGAGATTGGCTCCAAATAGACTCGGAAGTGTTTTATGATGACACCCAGGTAGCCATTATGCCCATGGGGTTTTGCTATCCTGGTCGTGGCAAAGGAGGTGACCTCCCTCCTCGCCCTGAATGCGCCCCCCAATGGCACCCACATTTACTCGAAAAATTACCCGAAATTCAGTTGACGCTACTGATTGGTCAATATGCTCAAAAATATTACCTAGGCAAAAAACGTAAAAAAACACTCACCGAAACTGTTCGATCTTTTCAGGAATACCAACCCCATTTTTTTCCCTTGGTTCACCCCTCCCCTCGCAACGCGATCTGGCAAAGCAAAAATCCTTGGTTTAACGAAGAGGTGGTTCCTGTTTTGCGGGCTACTGTCCAAAAAGTATTAGAGAAGTAGTTTTTTTAGTTCATAGTTTTTTAGTTAGTAGTTTTATTTAGTCAATGGTCCATAGTCCATAGTTTTCCTTAGTTAGGAGTTGGTAACAATTAAATGAAAAGTGAGCGCAAAGCGGAATAATTAGTTTTTAGTCCATAGCCTAAACCAGTTTGCCTGTTCCCCCTTAAACTAAAAATTTCAAACCCTACGTCAAGTATTTTGTAATTCGTCCATAGTCAGTGATTTATCAATTTAGTAGTTAGAAGTCCACGGTCAACAGTCCATAGTTTTTTAATTATCTATAGTTTTGCGACGCTTCGCGTAACCATTTAACAATGAGCGTAGCGGAACAATGTAGCAATAGAAAAGATGCAACAATGAGCCGAAGGCGGAGCAATTCAACAATATGACAACACCATAACCAACTCATTTTCAAACCCTTCATACATTTTCAAGAAAAAGTTTCTAATTATTTTAAGCTTTGATTCAGAATGATTGTTCTTTTTCATATGTTTGCATTATAGAACAATCATTCTAATTAAAATTTCTGATTCAAAACAACACGAATAATATGAGTAATTTAACTGGAAAAGTAGCGGTAGTTACTGGAGGTAACAGTGGTATTGGTTATGCGGCAACTAAAAAATTCAAAGCCGATGGTGCCCAAGTAATCATTACCGGAAGATCGGCTGACAAAGTAAACCAAGCAGCCAACGAATTGGGTGTCAAAGGCATCGTGGCTGATGTTACTTCTTTGCCCGCTATTGATGACTTGGTAGCTCAAGTAAAAGGCGAATTTGGTCAGGTAGATGTATTGTTTGTCAATGCAGGAGTATTCTTCCCTACTCCATTGGGTCAAATCTCAGAAGAAGTATACGATACTCAAATGAATATCAATCTTAAGGGTGCCATTTTCACCGTAGAGAAGTTTTTACCTATTCTCAACGAAGGCGCATCTATCATCAACCTTTCTTCGATCAATGCTTATACCGGAATGCCTAACACTGCGGTATATGCTGCTACCAAAGCCGCTCTGAATTCTTACACCCGTACTGCAGCTACCGAATTGGCCGCACGCAAGATTAGAGTAAATACCGTAAATCCAGGTCCTGTTGCTACTCCAATTTTTGGGAAAACAGGTATGCCCGAAGAGCAAATCAACGGATTTGCCGAAGCCCTACAAAACCGTATTCCTTTGAAGCGGTTTGGTCAACCTGAAGATGTAGCCAATTTAGTTGCTTTTTTGGCTTCTGACGATGCCTCATTCATCACAGGAGCAGAGTATAACATAGATGGCGGAATCAACGTCAATCCTTTGTTGAATTAAGAAATGGTCTAAAATTTTTTAAGTCATTGTAGAATGACTATTCTATAATGAGTATCTTTGTGGAAGCCTTGAACATTTTTGGCTTCCACAATTTTGTAATTATGCCCCGAGCAAGACAATTTGACGAACAAGAAGTATTGACCAAAGCCATGGAGCTTTTCTGGAAGAATGGTTACCATGCTACCTCGATGGATGACTTGGTCAAGTTTGCTGGAATCAACCGTGCCAGCTTATACGGAATCTTTGGAGGGAAAAAGGAATTGTTTTACAAAGCACTTGATCATTATAGAGCCACCCATGCCAATACACTATCACGTTTTTTGGATCAACAAACCCAAGTCAAAGCTGGTTTACGCGCCCTTTTTTATCACTTGGTAGCAGAGTCGCTGGCTGATAAAGATTGTAAAGGCTGTTTTTTTGTAAATACCACCACCGAGTTGGTGCCCGGTAACGATGAAATACAAGTAAAGTTGAAAAGTAACCGTGATGCAGTTCAAAAAACATTTTATAATTTTTTGTTACAAGGAGCCGAAAATGGGCAAATTTCGCCTGACAAAGACCTCAAAGCCATTGCAGGACTGTTGTTTACATTTTTTAATGGACTTCGAGTGGTCACTAAAATCTCGGATGATGTTCAGGAACTACATACATCCATAGATACGATTTTGTCCTTGTTGGATTAACTATCGCCAGATGGCTTGCGCAAAATCGCCTATCTGCTGGATTGCCTTTTGAGCTTCAGGCAATTTTTCCCCAAAGAAATGCCATACGTGTACCATGTTTTTCCAGTTTTCGAATTGAACCGCTCCTCCCAAAGCCTTTACTTTCTCGGCCAGCGCGATGCCATCCCCTGAAATCATGTCATGGGCCGCCACCTGTACCAATAAAGGTGGTAAACCGTCTAAATCACCAAAAAGAGGAGAAATGTAAGGATTGCCGAGGTCTTGCCCCTGGGCGTACATTTTGGCTGCCCGGTCTAAGCCTGCTTTGTATAGCACTGGATCTTTAGGAGCTATTTTCTCGATGGATGCTGCGTTGTTGTTCAAGTCTAGCCAAGGACAAATTAATACCGCGGCGGCGGGTAACGCTATTTGGTCTTCTTTTAGTTTGAGTAAAGTAGCCAACACCAAGCCGCCACCTGCTGAATCACCTGCCAAAATAATTTGAGAAGCCTCGTATTGTTGCAATAACCACTTGTAGCTGGTAACGGCATCATCTATACCCGCCGGAAAAGGATGTTCAGGAGCAAGTCGATAATCTACCGACAATGCTTTGGCTCGACAAGCAGCAGCCAACCGACTCACCATCCCCCGGTGAGAAAACAACGAACCTGCCGCGTAAGCTCCTCCGTGAAAAAACAATAGTATCTTTTGATCGTTAGAAGCAGGGGTAGTTACCCATTCACAAGGAATGCCATGGGCGGCGATAGAATTGACTTGGGTATTGGCCAAGGGTGGAAACCTCTTGCCGGCTTTCTCTAGCCAGACGCGACCTTCTTGCAGGGTAAAAGGTTCTCCCTGTCTTCGAGCTTTCATCCAATGGAGCCCTACCCGATATAGATAGCTTTTCAAACTTGGCATACTGATGATCAATTAAAACGACAGGCACTTAGCTGGTCTAATAAGCTTTTTTTTCGCTTTTTCAATAACCTGATCAACAATTTTTTATCGCCAGAGTTCAATTGACGCACTCGCTTTACCCGAGGGCAATACGCCCGACAGTTAGAGTTTTCAATCTCCAATAAGATGGACTGCTCTCGATAGGGCACATTTACCTTGACTACGGTGGAGGTAAACTTCACCTTCATCTTTTTTAGCCTGTCTTGTTTCAGGTAAGCTTTTCCAAACAGGTACCGATCTTTCACGATCAATACTTTAAAGTTGCAATCATCATTGTTTGAAAAATTCTGAGCCCGACTTGACACACTCACTCCCACCAATAGGATAAGCGTAAATAACAGTGTATTTAATTTCATGACAATATAAAGGGTTTTGATAAATAACTATTTTGGGGTGGAATGGTTAGGGCTTATTCAATTATTCATAGCGTTGTCTCGATACTTTTAGCTTTGTATTTACCTAAATAACGAACCGAGTAGGCACCACAACAGTTCATTTTAATCGACAAAAATACAAAATTTAAAAAACAATTGTTTGCAAAATAATTGATTGAATACTTGTAGGGATCGATCCACCCAAGGATCAGTAAAGGTCAGCGTTTTATTTGATGACATTGAGGGTGCGCTTTTAGTTGGTTCTTCACGCTTCTTTCATAGAATTATTATTATATTTCAAAACATCAAAGCAATACGAACCTCCATGATCACACCAAAAAATCGTTTTACATCGCTTGTATCCATTGTTTTTATATGGTTGTTGTATGGAAGCACACCCAGTCTTGCTCAGTCTAAAGTTCCTGTTTTTTCACTAAAAACGATCCAAAGCAAAAACCTCCATCCATTCCTTTTCATCTTGGCCGATTCCACCCATCAGCTCGCTTTTAAAGACATTACAAAACCCGAAATCCAGCAAAAATTTGTACCCTTTCGGGGAAATAAAAACCTGAAGCCCAAAAGTACTTATTGGGGTCGGGTAGTCATTCAAAATCAACTGAATTGGGCCACCGACTGGTTTTTAAATATTGGTGGGGCCAGTTTTATTGAGTGCTATATTCCAGATATCAAAGGAGCCTACTTCATGAAAAAGAGTGGTATATTTCGGCCAGGTAGAGAAATGGCAAACACCGGATTTAAGCGCGTCGGCGTCCCCATTACCTTATTCAGTGGCAACCAAGCCATTCTATTTTTCAAGCTCCAAAGCATCGATCCATCTCCACCCAATTTCAACGTTGCTCTGGCAGTGCCTATGACCGCCCAAACCCAATATTACCAGGCCAATACCCAACTTAACCTCATCAAAGGTATTTTTCAGGGGGTGTTGTGGATCATGCTGCTTTATCATTTATTTATTTTTATCCCTACCCGAGATCGTACCTACCTTTTCTATACTTTTTATTTATTGGTTATTGCACTTGCCGACTTGTCCGAAGGAGGCTTCATCACCAACACCCTGATGGATAACTACCCCATATTGGCTTTTTACTTGGGGGTGGTCTCGGGCATGTTGGTAGAAATCTTTTACTTCTTATTCAGTCGTTACTTTCTCAATACTCCTCAAAACGCACCACTGGTGAATCGAATATTCATCTTTTGGATTGTGGTAAGGGTAATACTACTGGCTTTGGTGTTGAGCATACTCATGGTTAGTTTCAACACCTCCCTGGCAACCGATATTGTATTTTATACCAATGCAGTAGAAGATGTGTTGGTGATCGTAATTTTGATACTAATCTATCGAAAAATGCCCAAAAACCGGGTGCTTACTTTCTTTTTAATTGGTACTTTACTCTTGACGCTCTCTACATTCATCCCCTTTGTATTCAATGCTTTCCGCATCCCTAACCGGGTCAATTGGTACTTGTTTAGTCTGGGTGGAGTGTTCCTTGAGATCCTGTTTTTCTCGCTTGGTCTGGGGCAACGCATTCGCATCATTGAAGAAGAGAAAGTGAAAGCACAAGCAGAAACCATTAGAATACAAAAAGAAGCCAACGAGCAACTCGAAAACAAGGTAAAGGAACGTACCGCTGAAATAGAACAACAAAAAGAAGAAATTGAAACCCAACGTGATAACCTGGTAGACTTAAATAAGGAAATATCGCGTCAGAATCGTTTGGTAGAACTCACTAATTTTGAGCTGACCGAAAAAAATGATTTGATTCAAAAGCAAAACGAAACGATCGAAAAAGAAAAAGCCAAATCAGACGAATTATTACTTAATATTTTGCCCGAACAAACTGCTCATGAACTCAAAGAAAAAGGGTATGCCACTCCCCAGCATTACGACCGGGTATCGGTGTTGTTTACCGACTTCAAGGGATTTACCAAACTGGCCGAACAAATTACTCCTCAACAGGTCATAGAGGAACTCAACCGTTGCTTTACGGCTTTTGATAAGATTCTGGAAAAGTACAACTTAGAAAAAATCAAGACCATTGGTGATGCCTACATGGCAGCAGGTGGTATTCCAGAAGCCAATACCACCAATGCGATGGATGCTGTCAATGCTGGACTAGAGATGCAAGCATTTATGGTGCAGCTCAAGCAGGAAAAAGTAGCTAAGGGAGAACTCATGTGGGAAATGCGCTTGGGAATTCATACTGGAGAGGTGATTACTGGAGTAGTGGGCAAAAAAAAGTTTGTGTATGACGTTTGGGGAGATACTGTAAACCTGGCGTCTCGGATGGAATCCAGTGGAGAAGTGGGCCAGGTAAACATTTCGGGGATTACTTATGAACTCATCAAAGACCACTTTGATTGCCAATACAGAGGAAAAATCAAAGCCAAAAACAAAGGAGAGGTGGATATGTATTTTGTAAAAAACATAAAATCTTAATGCTTCATATCTTTCAAAAAATCTCTTGGACTCTGTCCTGTCCATCGCTTGAACGCTCGACGAAAAACACTAGGCTCTGCATAACCCAACCAATCCGATATTTCGGATATGTTCATATTGGAACTTTCCAGTAGTAACTTTGCTCTCTCAAACTGTATGTGATTAAGGATTTCTAAAAATGTGGTATGCTCTTGCTTGAGTCTCCTCTGGAGCGATCTGGGAGTCATATTCAGTTGTGCTGCCACACCTTCCAATGCCAATTGTCCCCCAATAGGGTGGTTCAATATGCACTGTGTTACTTGTTGGGTCCAATATTCTTTTCTTGGCGCTATCAACAATTTTTGTTGGAATAACTGAGCATAAATCTCAGAGTTCCTTACAGGACAAGTTTTGTGCTGCGTAGTATGGGGAGTTTCTTGGCCAAAAAGTATAAATTGTAATGCTTTGAGTTGGTTTAGGTATTCCATGTTTTGAAGGTGGTGGCTTAGGTGATTTTCATTGTTTTACAAAAATATACTTCTCATTTGACTAGACAATTACCCTCAAAAGCCAAAACTTGTCATTAAATGCCAAAAACCATCCACATCCAACATTTTACCGCATTCAACGTAGCTCATTTATAGTGTTCTAACTCAGGCAAATGCTTTGATTTTCTCATTGATTCTCAAGGCAATAAAGTACCCTTTTTATTCTTGAAAATCGCTAACCATTCAATATTTCATGAAAGCCATTACTCAAAACTTTGCTACCAAATCTTTGATTGCTTCTTTAATTCAATTTACACTTAGTCCAGATCAAACCGCTTATTTTTTCGAGAAATACAACTTAAATTCAGATTCAAGCGAAAACTCAAGCGATGAACCCATTGATGTGACAGTACTCGCTCAAATATGGCAAGAATTGCTCGATCTATCTCAAAACGATTTCTTAGGATGGGAATGTGGGGCGAGTTTCAATTTACTGTCTTTTGGATTGGCGG
>CALDJV010000296.1 GCA_937899305.1 uncultured Cytophagaceae bacterium | reverse complement strand
TCTTATTTCTTTCGTTCGGTTATAAAGCCTTCCAGATACATCAACTCTCCGTTATCGTCATATACCCCATAACCTTGTTCTTGCACGTCTTTATCGGCCCCACTGGCGGTTTTGATTGTATAATCTACTGTATATTTTTCTTTGCGTAACAAGGCCCCTTGAATCGTATTCCATACTTTGTCGCGGTGTGCTGTATCGGTAATGCTGTCGTACAACCCTTTTTGTGAAGTAAATTTATTCGGATCATACCCAGTAAGTGCCTCAGCTCCTTTACTCACAAAAGCCATCGACCAATCTTCATCAGGATTACAACGGAAGAACATGCCAGCTACATTGTTTACCAGGCTTCCTAAAAGCTCATCGGCTTTGGTCAACTGCCGAGAAAAAGTCTCGTAAGCTACCTTGGCACTTTCACTAATGTTACGTACCGACACGATTCTGGAATGCACCCCGTTCATTTCTATGTTACGCCCTTGTATCTCTACTCTAATCAACTCCCCATTTTTATCTTTAAACGATACTTCATAGGGTTCTTCATTGTATTCTTTGATCTTTTGTTGGGCAATGAGCGAACTATCCTCTGTCATGTGTTCAAACAAATTGGTGCCAATAAGTTCCTCGGGGGTAAAATCCAACAAACGACCCAGTGCCGCGTTCACATCCTTGATCACCCCTTGCTCGTGCATCAAAATTCCTTCGCTGGTGGCATCCAAAAATTTGCGCATGCGCTCTTCCGCCATTTTTGCATCTTTTTCCTTTTCCTTTCGGTTCGTTGCATCCCTCAAAATTCCCACATAAATCATACTGTCCTCCACCTGCGTTTGAGAAATAGACACATCAATAGGTACTTCGCTTCCATTTTTTCTCCGGCTCAATATCTCCACCGTTCTTCCTACCAACTCCCGAATATCTTCATTGATCAAAATATCCACTGGATTGCCAATCAACTCGGCATCACTGTATCCAAAAATACGTTCCGTAGCTGGATTTACCGACAAAATGGCTCCGGCAGCATCGATACTAATGATGCTATTCACAGCGGCATTCAAAATGCCCTCTACTGTAGCAGTTTGTTGCTTCAACTGCTGCTCGGCTCGTTTACGTCGGTCAATATTCCTCAGCGTTCCAGCCACCCTCAAAGGCGCTCCATTTTCGTCTCGTTTGGTACCTGCAGTGGCCGAAAACCACATGTATTCTCCCCAGCGAGTATACAGTCTATATTCTACCTGATAGGGCGTTTCACCCGTTTTATCTATCAAGTGTTCATAAAAAGCCCTCAAAGTAGGCTCTCTATCTTCGGGGTGCAATCTTGAACTCCAACTATCCAATTTGTTAGGGAAATCATAATCATCAAAACCCAGCAAGGATTTAAATCGAGGCGACCACCAAGCTTCATTATCTGGATTAATGGGGTCACTTTCCTTTACGTTCATCTCCCATACCCCTTCGTTGGTAGCTGCAGTAGCCAAGTCAAAACGATCTACCGCATCTTGCATTTGTATTTCGTTTTGCTTCCGTTCAGTAATATCTTGCGCAATGGCCACAAAAACGGGCTTGTCTTCATCCTGAAATAATTGCAGGTTAAGTTCTACCTCATAGGTGGTACCATCTTTACGATAGTAGGTAGTTTCGAGCACCATGTTTTCGATTTCACTGTTTTTCAACGGTTCTATATGCTGCTCAAACCCAATCCGGTCAAACCTAGGTTCTATTTCGTAAGGTGTCAACTCTCTCAATTCCTCAATCGTATATCCCAAATTCTTACGCCCTCTCTCGTTCACCTCAGTAAACTTCAAGGTATTGGCATCAAACAGATATACTTCATTGATAGAATTATCCAAAATTTTCGCATTCCGCTCAATGTCTCTTTGTGATGCCTTACGATTGCTAATATTTCGCAAAAACATAGATGCCCCAATGATGTCTGCGGTATCCGATTCAATCGGGCTCATCGACACCTCAAACCAAGACCTTTTCATTTCTTGATCTCCATATATTTCCTCAGTCACAGTGTCTTGCCCACCAAGCGCTTGGTTCCAGAGGGCCCGGGCCTTTCGTTTGTCATCTTCGTTGTTGTAAATGTCAAACCAATTTTGCCCATTCTTTAACTCCGTTCCATAAAAATCCTTAGAAAACTCCTTGATTTTGGTATTGGCCAAAATCACTTCATATTTGTTGTTGATGGCCACAATACCCGCAGTAGAGCTCTCCATGATCTCTTGTAACTGTACAAAAGCTTCTGACAGTTCCTTCTCTTTTTCTTTCAACTGACGGGTACGCTCATCCACTTTATGTTCCAGGTTGTTTTTATACTCCTCCAACTGAAAGCCTTTGCGTTGCATTTCCTCTTGGGTGGCTTCCAGCTCTTCCATATTTTGGCGCATTTCCTCTTCTTGCGCTCTCAGTTGTTCGGCACTTTGCTGACTATCCTTCAATAATCTTTTTGTGTTTTCACTGGTTTTCACCGAAGCCAATGTAGAAGCAATGTTTTCTGAAAGACGTTCCACAAAATCTACTTGATGCGCTTCCAATGGATGCAGTGAAGCGATCTCCATTGCTCCAAATACTTCTTCGTTTATACTGAGGGGAACAATAAGCAAGTTATTTGGATTGGTTTCTCCCAAACCCGACGTAATTTTGAGGTAGTTTTGAGGAATGTTATTCAACTGAATACTCTGCTTTTCCAGTACTGTTTGTCCCAACAAACCTTGCCCAAGGTGTATCTGCTTTTCCTTGTATTTGCGTTTATCGTAGGCAAACCCAGCTTTCAACTCTAGGTATTTTGAGTTCTCGGTACCGTTTTGAGCCAACAAAAATATTCCTCCCTGATTGGCCCCTACATACTTCACCAAATTAGAAATAATGCTGTAAGAGAGGTCTGCTTGCGCCTGGTCAGTAGAACGCAATATATTTCCAAATTTTGCAAACCCTTCGTTGGCCCAGTTACGTCGTTTGTCTTCGTCAGCTACTTGTTTCAAACTGTCACGCATGTTCAACAACGTAAAGCCCAATAAATCTTTTTCACTATTTACCTCAAACGGGAAATCAAAGTTACCTTTACCCAAGTTTTCGGAAAACTCTGTATATTGTTTAAAGTTACTTACCACCAAGTTGAGGCTACTGGCTAACTCTCCAATCTCATTTTTACTATCGTATTCTACCTTGGCTACCACATCACCAGTAGACACTTCTTTGGCCGTAGAAGTGATTTTCTTGAGCGGATTTACCACATTGGTAATGATCACTGCCGAACCTGCCAATAAAGTAACCAAGTTCAAAATCATTGTAAAAAGGAGTACTGATTGAAAATTTGCTTGGCTATTGATCAGGTTTTTTTGGTATAAGTTACTCAGCTCAAAGTTTTTAGCGCGAATGTCGTCCACATTTGTTCTAAAAAAATCATTCGCTACTTTTGTATCTTCATTCAACCGTCGCTTGATAATGTATTTGATGTTTTTTCCAGCTTCGTTTTCCAGTTCTTCTTTCTTTTCTCCAGTTTTTTTGTCTACACTATCCAACTTGGCTTGATTGAGTTCATTGATTTCAGTCAATGAATCGGCTCTGCTCAAATCCAATGAATCTAAATTGAAGTCTCCATAAAAAGAGGTGTCCGCTTCGATAAAATCGCTTTTGGTCACCTGAGGGTTATTGATTGCCTTGCTGATGCTGTCCTCGATAAACACTGGATTTTGAATAATGACATACAAGCGAGATTTGATACCCTGGCTATTCTTACCATTCCCCTTCCATTTATTCTCAAGTTCGGTTATTTTGTACAAGCTACGCTCATAGGGCGATTTGATTTCAATTTGATTGTTTTTATTCGTATTTGCCTTTATAAAAGCCGTCCCTCCTTTTTGCAGCGCATTGAGGTTTGCTTCATAGCTTTGAATGTAGTCTTTGAGTTCTTCTTTAAATTCCACCTCACCACTCAAGATAGAGTTCAACCGAGACTCTATTCTTTGTAGAAGGTTTTCATTTTCTTTCGAAACCTGGAGATATTTTTCATCCTCGATAGACTGCCCATTGGAGTAAACAGTAAGGCTATAGTTTACCAAAACCAATACTCCATTCACTATAAAAAACACAATTACCAACCGTTGGATACTTGTATTTCTTAACCATCTACGCAACCAAGTAAATAAATTCATAGGATTTTAAAATCAAACTCAAAAAATAATCTACTATCAAATGATGCCTTGAGAATATGATTGTAAGCTTTGACCAAAAGGCTAGCCAATCAAAGAAAACCAATGTTTCATCAAACTCTTAAACATACACTCAATCAAAACTAATAAAAAATAAACTTTGGTTATTTTAAACCTTTGATTTTTTTTATTGTCAATAAACATATATCAATTTAAATACCAATCCCTGTAAAACAATACACAATATCAATGGTATGATAAACCCAGACAAAAAACTACAACATTTATTATGGAGAGCTGGTTTTGGGGCTACTGTTCAAGATATGCAAGCTTATAAAAATCAATCTATTACAAAAGTAGTAGATCAATTATTTGCAAAGTCTGTCCAAGTAAAACCTCTAAAAGTTGCTTCTGGAAAACCACCCGAAAGACAAAAAATCAGAATGATGTCACGGGACGAGCGCCGCGCTATGAGGCGACAATCGAGGCAACAAGTACGTCAACTAAACACCGCCTGGGTAGAGCGAATGGTCGATGGGCAAAACAGTTTGCGCGAAAAAATGACCTACTTCTGGCACGGACATTTTGCCTGTCAGAATCGTAATATTTACTTTATTCAAAACCAAATCAATACCATCCGTAAACACGCGTTGGGCAATTTCAAAGACCTGGTCATGGCCATTGCCAAAGACCCCGCAATGCTATTGTTTCTTAACAATCAACAAAACCGTAAGCAACACCCCAATGAAAACTTTGCCCGGGAGTTGATGGAACTATTTACCTTGGGTCGGGGCAATTACACCGAAAAAGACATCAAAGAAGCTGCTCGAGCTTTTACTGGCTGGGGAATCAATCGCCGCACGTATGAGTTCCGTTTTCAGAAGAGGTTTCACGATTTTGGCAGTAAAACTTTTTTGGGTAAAACGGGCAATTTCAATGGAGAAGAAATCATAGACATCATACTCAAACAAGAGCAAACTGCTAAATTCATCGCAGAAAAAATTTACTGTTTTTTTGTAAACGATGTTCCTGACCAACGCATTATTGATCGTTTAGGCCGCCAATTATATCAATCAAACTACAACATTGGCGCCCTGATGCGTACCATATTTACTTCTGGTTGGTTTTACCAAAAGCAAAACATTGGAGCAAAAATTAAATCCCCTGTCGAGTTGTTGGTAGGTCTTCGACGCAATTTTGATATTGATTTTAACAAGAAAAACGCCTCGCTGTTTATCCAAAAAGTACTGGGACAGGTATTGCTTTTCCCTCCCAATGTGGCAGGCTGGCCAGGAGGACAAACCTGGATCGATAGCTCTACGCTGATGTTTCGGCTTAGGTTGTCCTATCTTATTTTCAAAGCAGCCGACCTTGAGGTAGTCGCCAAAGCCGAAGGAGATGTAAATAAACAAGGCTTTGTAAATCGCCGGATGCGTCGCCTGGATGCAAAAATTCATTGGAAATCCTATATCCAATACTTCGCTGGAGAGGCCAACAAAAAGAAATTGTATCGTGATTTAACTGGCTTTTTATTACAAGTCGAACACCCTAAAAATCAAGAGTTTGTAAATCGTTTTGCCAACGGCAGTACCACCAATGACCTGATTAAAACCATCAGCCTTGGCATTGTGTCATTGCCTGAGTATCAAATGTGTTAATGTTTGGTAACAGTCCATCATAAAAAGTGAAAGACAGTTGTACACTATGAACCACCGTCTACCAACTATAAACTTATTGAAATGAAAAGAAGAAAGTTTATCCAAAAATCTGCCTTGGCTTCGGTAGGAACCATGATGATTCCTGGTTTTTTGAAAGCCTACGAGGCAATGAGTATGAACCAACCCATCAATCACCATAAAAAAGTGGTAATCATTCAGTTATCCGGTGGTAATGATGGCCTCAATACTGTAGTACCGTTTCGAAACGACACCTATTACGAACTACGTCCTCGCTTGGCAGTGCCCAAAAATAAAGTGCTTCGCCTCAACGATGAATTGGGTTTGAACCCCATATTATCGGGCCTAAAAAACATTTACGATCAAGGTTGGATGTCCATCATCAACAACGTAGGATACCCCAACCCCGATCGCTCTCACTTCCGCTCGATGGACATTTGGCATACCGCCAGCAATTCTAACGAATACCTTACTACTGGTTGGCTGGGTCGTTACCTCGATTCAGAATGCGGCAGCAACTGCAAAACGGCTCATGAGGTCATTGAGGTAGACGACACCCTCAGTTTGGCTACCAAAGGGGCCCGAATCAAAGGAATGGCATTGACCAATCCTCAAAAACTATATAAGAGTACCCAAAACCAAGGGTTTAAGATGTTGGCCCAGCAAGCTCAAGCGCATGACCACGAGCACAACGTAGGGTACTTGTATAAAACCCTGGCCGAAACGGTATCTTCAGCCCAATACATTCATCAAAAATCTAAAGTATACCAAAGCAAGGCTGCTTACCCTCGCAATGCTTTCTCCCAGAGATTAAAAACCATTGCCGAACTTATTAACTCAGGAATGGATACCAAGGTATATTATGCAGAAATGACTGGGTTTGACACCCACGTCAATCAAAAAAATCGGCAGGAACGTTTGCTTAGGACCTATTCTGATGCAGTCAAAGTATTTGTAGAAGACTTGAAGAAAAATGGGCGCCTGGATGAGGTATTGATCATGACCTTTTCGGAATTTGGACGTCGAGTAAAGCAAAATGCCAGCAATGGAACCGATCATGGTACCGCCAACAATGTATTTATCATGGGAGGCAAGCTTGGCAAAGCCGGAGTGTACAATGAGTCGCCTAACCTCAAAGACCTCGACAAAGGAGACTTAAAATACTCTATCGACTTTCGGCAGTTGTATGCTACCCTCCTTCAAAAACACTTGGGAGTGAATGACCGAAAAATTTTAGGCAAGAATTTTGAAAAGTTATCTTTTGTATAAATTTATAGTAGTTTGTTTGAAAGTGATCAGAACAAGAAACGCAGCCAATTTACTTGACTGCGTTTCTTTATTTATAATGATGTATCAAAATGCATTGGATTACACTCCTCAATCTTCTACCTCGTAGGCAATCAAGTTGAAGGTAACCTTCACATCTTTTGAATAGTCCTCTCCATTCTCAAACATATCAATGTCGGTTTTTTCATAGTACCAGTTAATCACTACTTCGCCATTTTTCTTATCCTGATAATCTTCCAGTTTTTTAATAATCTTTTGAAAACGTTGCGAAGTGCTGGTATTGAAATAATCCATTTTAAAATTAAATTCAATTTTTTTCCCAGTTTCATGAAGGTATTCATCCAACCAATCCATCACCGGCTGATACAAATCTTTCGTATACTCTGGGTAAGAACTCCTAGAGAGTTCCAACACCCCGGTTTCAGCATTGAAGTTTACCTGAGGTCTTTCGTCTTTTCCTTTTATAAACAGATTATCCATGTATCCGTTAATTTGATTTTGCAGTTTGAGATTACAAAGGCAACAAAATAAACCATTGTTGCATCTTTTTTACTAATGCCGGAAGCCTTGATTGGTGCAGTTTCAATCAGAACATTCCAATAAGCAATATATCAATTATTATTCTAAACTTTGAATTTAGAAAATTAAATTGATTGACCAATAACACTAAATCGCTATTTCTCTTCAATTTGTTTCATCATCAACCCCTTAATTTGCTCGATCAAACTTTGCTCCTTGTTCGCAAACTCACCATCGGTCTTGGCCAGGTCTTTGAGATTGGCCAAAACTTCTTTGCTTTTGTCTTCACTACTAAACTCCACATCCTTTTCGGTAAGCTCGGGCAATATTCTGATGTTCATCAAGTCAAAAAATTGTTGTTTTTCAGCATTGGTAAACGAATCAAGGTTACCTATGTAATCTGCCATGTAAGTTTTTTCTTCATCTGAAATGATCCCATCGGCTCGCATCAAATAAATCATCAACACAATTTCGTTCTTCTTATCTTCTTTTGATTTGTACCCTTTTGTATTAAAAACTTTGGTGATAAATTTTTTAGCGATTTTGGCCGAATTATTTACCATACCAGCAGTGCTTAGTTTTTCGGGCTCAGAGTGAAAAATGGCTTCAGGTTGATTAAAAATATTGACAATGCTCAACTGATGAATGGTATTGGTAAGTACATGGGTATACTCAATCTCAATGCAAGGAATCACTTCGTAGTAGACCCGCTCTTCGGCAGTAAATACACCCAAATTTTTGGTAATTCTTGACGACAAATCTTTGCTGTATTCATCATGTTGATTATCTGCTTTGCCGGCTTTTTTATCAAACTGAGTATAGGGGTCATTGTACATCAACTGCAACTTGCCATTTTTATCACAGTGTTTCATCACAATCTCATTATTCACAAAATCAGCATTCAAAGCTCCCCCTTTTACAATTAGATCTTCTACCTTGTGTTGTTTCACGTTGGTATCTACATATAATATTTGTCCCGTTTTGCCAATGGTTTGGCACTCAGGGCAATCTACCTTCCCTTTAGCTTCTCCCTCGGCATAGCACAGGTCACATACCATTTTGCCCTCTCCATTGCAAGTTTTACACAACAGCACTTTCTTACCTTCGCAAACCTGACAAACCACTTCTCCCGAAGTTTCACATTTTTCGCAATTAACCAACTGCAAACGTCCATTCAGCAATTCATCTCTACGCCCTCGTCCTTTGCATTCGTCGCACCTGATATTCCCGGTACCATCACAACGCGCACAATCCGATTTCCCTTCTCCCTCGCAAGTATCACAAATCCATTCGTGTCGCCCCTTGCAAGCCACATTAGGACATTCCTGATACTTTTCACCATCGCAGGTTTCACAGGTTTGATGGTAGGTGAGCTCACTTAAAAAGTACTTTTTTTGTTGCTCAGCAATTTTTCCGTATTTGAGCTCCAGAGGGTAGTTATCCCAATGTTTATCGTATTTTACTACATCAAACTCTTCGGGTTCAATGCCATACACCTGTGATAATGTTTCAAACACTTTTTCAGAATTGATGGGTGCCTTTTTGCCAAATTTCTTTTTCCCCCCTTCAAAAGCATTCATGCTATTGCGTATTGCGCCAAAATAAGGGAAAACTACTTTGTGGGCTTTTCTGACAACTTCTTTACCTTCAAATTTTACGTAGAAATAATTACTTCGAAGAATATCTGTGTCTGGCTTTATGAGTAATCTGTCATAGCGCTGAGGAACTATTTTTTTCAATATGTCCTTGATTTCGTCCACAGAAATTGCCTGCAGTTGTCGGTTGGCATTATCGGTCATCAACATATATCAGTACAAATTAATTTTGGTCGTGCATAAACTACATAATCCTCTAAATTAATCGCAAAAAATCAACAATCAAAACACTACACACATAATAGAATTACACCATTGAACAAACCTATGTTGATAAGGCGATCGTCCCACATTTTCTCACGAATCAATTTTTGCTCGAGGTACTGAAATAGCATGTAATATTTTTATCGTTTTTGCTTCATTATTTTTGCAAGTAAATAATTAGAAATTTTGCACTGATTTTTTCGAGTTACTCACATAATTTACTTAAGTTTGTGTGTTATCCGAAGTGATCATAGTAATATTACCTATACCCATTAGGAATTATATCTAAAAAAATATTCATTTAGTGTTTACCTTAAGGAGACTTTATGGATATATACCCAGTTACAAACAGAGCTTATATTAATTATTGTACTAATTCAAGTTTTTTCAATATTAAAACTTACACAAACATTACATTTTAGACCATAAATACTTTATAAGTAAGAGATCAATCGTTAAAAAGCTTATTATTGAAACTAAATCGCTGATTTTGAGTACATGAAATAGTATTGATTAATTGTTTAAAGACCACTAAAATTCCTACCACATCTACGATATTTAGTCACGAACCTTTTTATGCAAAGCACCGTAAAGGAGCTTTGACCCTTTTACAATAAATTATATTCAAGTAACATAAGAATAATTAAGTTTATAGTATTATTTACCAGATGAAAAAAGTAGCAACTTCTATCAAAGCAACATTGGTAGTACTGGCACTTGGACTGCTCTCCATACAAGCGGAGAGGCAAGGTTATTTTGATGGCCTGTCCTTAAAGAGCTGGATTTCTTCCTCGTCTAAGTACAAGAAGAAGAATGTCACTACCCAAAAGCAACTAACACCAGACAATCAGAAAACTCCGACGTCGTTGGTAAGTGCTTCGTATCACCCCCCTACTCTAAAGAAGGATTTCTTTATGGGTGGTTTGGCCAAGCCTTATCTGAAAAATGGAAAGCCCTGTGATTGTATACAAACCACGTCTGAAGGAAAAAATCAGCTTGGAAGAGTATTTTCTTACGAAAAACTAAATCTTCGTGAAAGTTTTTCGCTTGAGCTGGATTTTTATTTCGGAACCCACACCACTGAAGGTGCCGATGGCCAAATCTTGGTAATTCACAACGATCCTCGCGGTAACGCTGCCGAAGGAGATTTTGGTGAAGGATTGGGATATGGTTCTGGAAGGGATGCCCAAGGCATTGCACCTTCTATAGGTATCGAAATGGATACTTGGCAAAACCCTGGTCGCCAAGACCCTGCGGAGGATCACATTGCTTACCTGGAAAACGGTAACGTGACTCACAACGATCCTGAGCTACCTTTGGTAAAAATGCCAGAGATGGAAGATGGCAAAGAACACCGTCTAAGATTTGAATGGAATGCTTCAGCTAAAAAGCTGAAATTGTATTTCGATAAGGACGGTAACAAAGAAATTGACGAGAATACTGAACTTTTATTCGAAGTAAATAAAGACTTAATTGATCTATTAGGCACTGCTACTCCTTATTGGGGGGTTTCGGGAGCAACTGGTTCTCGTTACAACTTGCAATACTTCTGCAACCCTAACGGAAAAATGATCTTCACTCCGACTGAGTTTTGTGCTACTTATGATGGTTTAGCTGACAAGTCCTCAGTAGAAGGTTTGGGCAAAGTTCACCCTATGTTGAACATCAGCACCAGCAAAGGCAAAGCAAAAGTGTTGTATGAAGATGGAAAGCAAGCCATTTATACTGCTCCAAACAGCAAAAGTGCTCCCAATGGCAAAACCAAAAACGGATGTATTGGAAACGGAAGAGGTTTTGCCGACACTGATTCACAGAAGAAAAGATTGCACGATTATGTTTTCACCTTTGAAAACAATGCCGCAGTAAAGAGTTTCTCTATGCAAATGTTGGATTTTGGCGATTACAATGCTGCCAAAGCCAAGGTACAGTCAGCCATTTTGGTGGGTTACAATGAGCATGGAGATGTAGTAGATACCGATTCATTGATTGTGACTAAAAACTCTCACGGTAATCTAGGCATTACTGGTGATGCTTGTAGTGCTCAACCTGGTGAGCCTGGTAACTACACCTTTAATCTGGTGGGTGATGGCATCACCAAAGTAAAAGTACTTTATTATAATGATGGTACAAATAGCTACGGAGGCAACCGTCCTTCTGATCCAAATATCGCAATTGGTAACATTTGCTTTACAATGGATGCTGATGGGCACCCCAACCCTCCTGCTGACAAACCTGATTGTAAGGCATATGCCGTAAACAACGATCAGGGCAATTCTCAATTCTACACCATTGATCTTAACAATTACGATTTCATTCTTCCATTGGGCGATGCGCATAATGGAACCGATATCCAAGGCGTAGAACTACACCCGGTACACGGTACATTGTATGCCGTATCGGGAGGAAATGCCACTACCAACAAAGGATATTTGTACCGAGTAGATAGTCAAACTGGTGCAATGACCGCCATTGGTGCCACTGGTTATAACAACATTACTGCTTTGGCTTTCAACCGCCTCGACAATCATTTGTGGGCTTGGGCCAACGGAACTGGTTTGGTTCAAATCAACCTAAACTCTGGTGCAGCTACTCTGAAATCGGCCTCTAACTATCAAGTAAGTGGTTTGGCTTGGGACAAAGACGGACAGCAATTGTACGCTGCCTCTGGTACCAAGTTGTTTGCATTTAACCCTGGTAACCAACAAATTACTGAGGTGTCACACAATTTGCCTGGTGAAACTTCTGCTTTGGAAGTAAGACCTGATGGATTGTTGATGGGTGCAGTTTCAAGAAGTGGAGCAATGACGACTTTTGTGTATGACTTGCGCACTTTCCAAGTAGTAAAAACAGAAAGATTAACTACTACCTACAATAAGATTTCTGCGGTAGCTTGGGCCGACTGGTGTGACATCAACGACAACATCCAGATTCCATCCGAAAACTGTGTGGTATTCAACAATGTCACTCCTGGTACTACAGTAGAAGGAATGGGCGTGCTTCACCCATTGTTGGACATCAAGACCAGTGGTGGTGGTGCCAAGATTTTGGTAGAAGGTGGTGCTGACAAAATATACATCACTCCTAAAGGCAGCAATGGTTCAATGGATGACGATGTAAATACCGATTCCAAAGGACGTATCATCAATGGTTGCATTGGAGCTGGTTTTGCCGATACTCGTCCAATCAAAGACCGTTTACACGATTATTCTTTCAAATTCAAGCCAGGAACTAAAGTAAACAAGTTCTCTTTGAAAATGGTAGATTATGGTGACTGGAATCCTTCAAAGGCGACCAATCACTCGGTGGCTTTGGTTGCTTACGACGAAAGCGGCAATGTAGTAGACAAAGACGAATTAAAACATACGACCCAGGCTGGTAAAACCTTAGGCAAAGCAGGTGATGCTTGTAACTCTAAGGAAGGCGAATCTGGTAAATATACTTTCCACGTACAAGGGCAAAACATTGCTCAGGTAAAATTAGAATTTGAAAACAATGGTTCTAAATACGGAGGAAAACGTTCTTCTGATCCTAATATAGCGATCAATAAAATTTGTTTCATTGTAGATCAAGATCAGGACACTCCAGTGATTCCTTGTGATGTAAGCGTTTATTACGCCAACCATACCAATCACGATGTATCTACCATTTACACTGCCCAAACCGATTTGGTAAACAAAACGGTTACTTTCAAAGAATTTACCAAGCTTCCATTTGGTGATGCTCACATTGCATTGAGCTTAGATGGCAAGCGTTTGTATGCGGTAAAAGGCTTTGGAAACAACGAGTTGGGTTATGTAAACATGGAAGACAAGACTTACCACACTGTGGGTTACTTAAACATTGGTAAAGTAACTCAGTTGGCATTTGCTCCTAATGGTAAGTTATACTTCTCTGAAACAAACAAAAACGAAGTATTTGTAATAGATAATATTGATGCTACCCTTTATACCAAGTTGGGTAAAATCAACTTAAACAATGGATTCTTAGACATTGCAGGTGGTGACATCATATTTGGTCAGGACGGTACTTTTTACGAAGCTACTGCTGCCAATGGTGGTCGTATCTACCGAGTGTCTAACCTCGACTTTGGCCTTTTAAATTACAGAACCCTTCGTGGAAATAGCAGTTAAAA
>CALDJV010000295.1 GCA_937899305.1 uncultured Cytophagaceae bacterium | reverse complement strand
TGCGAAATTAAGAATATAATTATCGCTTTGCGCAACCATTTAACAATGAGCGTAGCGGAACAATTCAACAATAGAAAAATACAAAACCATAAATTTATTAACACAAAAAAAGCCTATCAAACAATATATTTGATAGGCTTTTTTATTTTTCAGTTGCCCGACTAGGGCTCGAACCTAGACTCTTCTGAACCAAAATCAGACGTGTTGCCAGTTACACCATCGGGCATTCTTTCTAAAGGCTCTGCAAAGGTAAGGGGTTGTTTTTTTATTTGCAAGACTTTTTTTTAAGTTTTTTTATTATACACATCTAATGCAATATAAACTAAATAATGTCACATTTTAGGCTTCACTTCATCACATTGTATTCAATCCTCAGTGGTGAGTACCTTCAAGGGATGCATCTTACCAAATTTTTCGGCCACCTCGTCAAATTGATTCTGGCGAATGGCCAAGGTCATGGTACAGTTCATGGCCTGCTCTTGCTGTACAATCTCCAGCTCATAGTCTTTGATCATTTTCATAACCAAATTCATTTGATCGTACTCAAACTGAATTTTCAACTCACTGGTAATCAACTTTTCGGCTACAGTAGCCGCTTGCAATGCTTCAGCCGTAGCTGTTTTATAAGCGTTGATCAATCCCCCCACTCCCAGCTTGGTACCACCAAAATAACGCACCACTACCACCAAAACATTGGTGAGATCAAAAGCTCGAATTTGCCCCAAAATAGGGTCGCCAGCTGAATGCTTGGGCTCTCCATCGTCGCTGGCCCGGTAACTTTGATGGCGAGGCCCCAACATAAAGGCATAACAATGATGGCGGGCATCATAATATTTTTTCCTCAAAGCTTCCTGACACGCCTTTACTTCCTCTTCGGTACGTACTGGGTAGGCAAAAGCCAGAAACTTGCTTCCTTTTTCTTTATAAAATCCCTCCGTGGAGGTTTCAATCATTTGGTAGGTATCTTTCATATCTTGGTGCCATTATTTCAGGCGTTTGACTGCTTGCCTGATTTGTTGTTTGAGCCAATCATACTCGGTATGTTTTCGCGCCTGTTTGTACAGTGCCTTGGCCGCTTTACGGGCCTCACGGGTCGCTTTAGTGGCCAAAATTCGCGCCAATCCAGCTTTAGCCAATGCCCTGAAATCCCGACTGTAACGTTGGTCAAATCCTTGGATTTTCAGCGCCTCGGCATACCACTTTTTGGCTGACTTTTTGTCTTTTTGCAAACGTTCGGCCATCAAACCTTGCAAAATACGTTGGCCAATTTGATACATGGGCGAAGAAAATTGTTGAAATTTAACAAAATAGTTTTGTGCTTCATAATATCTCCCCAAATGTACCAGGCACTCGGCATATTTTAGGGCAAAAAAGGGATTTTTGGGGTATCGTTGCGACAACTGGCCAAACGCCAACGAAGCCTGGTACAAATTGGACTCGTACCGGAGATAAATATCTCCTAAAAATACCAAAGCTTCTTGTCGAGTAAACAAGGCTTTTTGGGTTGCCATTTGCAGGTTTTGCAACCCTTTGGCTCTGCTTCCTGCCGGAAAAAAGATCATAAAAGGCTTGATGATGGGTCGTACTTTAGGAAACTGCTTGGCATAGTAGCGGTATAACCCAGTAGAAAAATAAAACTCACTGAATTGGGTTTTCAGCTTAAACCCCCGCTTGACTGCTCCATACGCTTTGCGCCCGTACCCTACTGCTCGGCGCAAAGAACCACTCTCTACCTCGGCCAATGCTTTTAACCCATTGGGCATCAATTTAAAAAAAAGGCCCTCCAGCTCATTTTTATCTTTTTTCAAGCGTGTCTCGGCCAGTTGGGTACACTTATCGAGTAATTGTCCATAGGTTGGGTATTGTGGATGTCCTTTTTCCAAAGGCAGGTATTGCCAATGTAACACCATGGCTTGCAGCAAATAATAAGCTGGGTGATTGGAGTATTTGGGCTTTAGAGCGGTGATTTTTTCGCGGGCCTGATCAAATTCCCAGTTGTAAATATGATTGAGCGCCTCGAGGGCAATCTGTTGAGAAGGTGCATCCTTGATCAAGTCTTGGGCCTGACTTGGTTGCCCGCTCAATAGGTAGCCAATGAGCACCCACCACATCCATTTTAAACAATACCTCATCCTTGAATGTATTTCATAATTTCTTGGTAAGCAATGCAAAACATGGCCAGCATTGCTACTACAATGCCTGCCTTATTCAGGCTCGACAAACGTTCTTTGAACAAAATGATGGCCAGCAAGGAGGAGAATAAAATGATACCAATATTGAGAATAGGGAATATAAATGCGCCATCGTTGTTGAAAGCTGAAAGTGCCTTGAGTAAAAAGTACAATGAAAAAAAGTTGGGCACTCCCAAGTAGATTCCTCCTACCAGGTTGCGAAGCAGTAATTTGTCTTTGCCTGTCAATACGCGCACCATTACAAACAATGTCCCGGTAAGGGCCGCAGTTCCCAATAGTAGAATCAAAAAGATGGCGTTGGTTTCAGGTCGAATGTAGGCATAATTGAGGTAATTGATGCTTGTATCGCTCAGTCCGGTAAGTAAAAAAACCAAAAAGGCCAGCAAAAAATTACGGCCGTTGGCATTGCTCGCTGCTTTTTTTACTTCATCTCCATTGTTTTTTTTGATGGTACTCAACACAATCGCGGCCAGGGCCAAGGCCAATCCAGCATAATTGATCCAGTCAAACGTTTTTTGTTGGGTTTTGAATACGTATAAACTAAAAACAACTGGAATGACCAACGAGGTTTTCGAAGCCAATGACCCTACTGTTACACTGACCAACTGGGTAGTCAATGCAATGAGAAAAAAAATGAGCATAAAAGCAGCTCCCAACATCAGGGTGTACTTAAACCAAGGGGTATCAAAAGAAATGAAGGCCAGTTGACTGGTTTTACCAAAGGTAATCCATCCAGTGATCACACATACGTAATAATTGACCACTACTGCTTGTAGGGTGTTGATTTTGAAGGACTTATAAGAGCGAAAAGCCAGAAATAAAAGTACCGAACACAGGATACAAAGTAATAAATAGATCATTTTATCGAGGGAATAAATAAAAATTGGCGGGCAAATTTAGGGTATTTATGCTAAAATCTTTACTGTTGTGTTATTCTATTGTTGAATTGCTCCGCTACGCTCATTGTTCTATGGTTAAATGGCTTTATTGTTATATTGTTCCGCCTTCGGCTAATTGTTCTATGGTTAAATGGTTGCGCGAAGCGATCATTATATTCTTAATTTCGCAAATATGATAGTCCCTATTGTTCCGCCTTCGGCTCATTGTTGCAGCTCTCCTGACGAAGGAAGGATCTTAAATTGTTGCGCAAAGCGATGTAAAACTATGGATTATTTATTAAATGGTTCCGCCTACGGCTCATTGCTACATTGTTAAATGGTTGCGCAAAGCGATACAAAGCTACGAACTACCGACTACCAACTCCTAACTAAAAAAACCATGTACGAAGGCACCTTTCATCACTATCAAATTCTCATTAACCCAGAAGCCAGTCAGCGCTATCCGGTCAATTTTGCTACCCACTTGTACAACAACGATGCACACCTCGCCCACCAGCCTTGTGGCGAGCGCGTTGATTTTTTACTGATCAATACCAAAAAACAAGTCACCGAAGCCGCTTTTCATATTTTCATTGAAAATGACCAAGCCCTGAGCCCCTGCCGAGCGCCTTTTGGAGGCCTCGAGTTTCAAGCCGGATTACGTTTGGAGGTATTACAATTTTTCTGGGAAAATGTGGAAGCTTTTTTACAAACTCAGCATCTCAAATCGCTCAAAATCAAGGCTTATCCGGTATGCTATCAGCCCGAAAACGCCCAAATACTGCATTATTTATTGCTACAAAATGGGTTTCAGATCACCGCCCATGATTTGAATTATCACTTGCCCATCCGCGAAACGCCCTTCCTTAGCCATTTACACCATTCCGAAAAACGGCGCTTACAAAAGTGCCACCAACGAGGTTATAGATTCGAGCAATGGGCTACCCCTGATTTTGCCTGGGTACATCGGTTTATCCAACAAAACCGAGATCGCAAAGGCTACCCCACTTCGCTTTCGGCTCAAGCACTTCAGTCACTCTACCAACAATTTCCTGATCATTTCAAGTTGTTTGTAGTGAAAGACCAGGAGCGTATCATTGCCTTGGCTACCGGAATCAAGGTAAGCAAAGCCATTTTATATTATTTTTTACCGGCTGATGATGCCGCTTATTTGGCTGATAGCCCTATGGTACAGCTGCTCGAGGGCATGTACCAATATGGCCAACAGCAGGGCTATAGCATCTTGGATTTGGGAATCTCGACTGAGTTGAGTCAACCTAATTATGGACTCATCAACTTTAAGAAAAACCTAGGGGCCGAAACCAGCCTTAAGTGGACCTTTGTGAAGGAGTTTGCGGGGTAGTTACATTATCAACGGAATAAAAACTATTTCTATTCAAAGAACCTCAACCGTAACTAAAAGTAACTTATCTTGGCTATTTTAATTGTCACCTTTTAACCCGATACCTGCCCTGTCCTTCCGAATTTATATGAGGATGAAGTGGGTATTAATGAAATTTCGTGAACTCCAAGTTCATCCTCACCAAGGTTCAGAAGGACAGAGGACGTACTCGTCTTGAAGCCAAGAAAATAATGGCATTTGATGTAAACAGGTCATTAATGATAATCACATAGAGTAACAGTACATCATCAATAGTCATTGAAAACCAGTCAAGTATACAATGATTTCCTTTCTTTTTGAGCGGAAATATTTTAATTTGAATCCTGTCTTTGCAAAACCCAACAATATGAACGAAGCATTCAAAACCAGGCTCGCCGAAGCAACCTTCGATGAAATCCCCCAATTATTAGAAATCTTACAACAGCATTATAAACAAATTCCTTCTAAGGGGATGTTCAACCAACTTAGAAAAGAGTTCATTGATCAACCCAATAACTTTAGCCTGAGTGGATGGCGGGGGCGCTTATTGACTTTTGTAGGTGGTTTTAAGTTTCACATTGAGCTGCCAGATGATCCAGAGAACAACAATCCTGGTAGCTCTACCGTCACCCAACACCACACCGGCTCGGGGGACAATGTAGCAGGCAATAAAATCATTTTTGGCGAACAAAGTGCGGAGAAAAATACCTCCAAAAAACGTAAAATTTTATTCCTGAGTGCCAATCCTACCGATGCTGATCGGCTGCAAATTGACCGGGAATACAGCCGCATCCAAAAACGACTGGAAAGCAGTAGCCAACGAGATACTTTTGAACTATTGAACCCCAGGTTGAGTGTTACGATACAAGACTTGATCAAGGCGATGAACCAGGAGCCGGAAATTGTGCATTTTTCGGGACACGGAGAAGAAGTAGGTATCTTGATTGCCAATGATCAAAATGAAGCCCAACTGATGCCTGTCAGAGTCATCAAAAGATTATTTCGCCAACACCAAGAACATACTCGCCTGGTCATTTTAAATGCTTGTTACTCAGCCGAACAAGCCAAGGCCATTTCTATTTTTGGTATTCATGTAATAGGTATGAACCAAGTGGCTGATGACAACGCGACGATTGATTTTGCTGAAGGGCTGTACAATGGGTTGGGAGAAGGCAAAACGGTAGAACTGGCTTTTGACGATGCCATGATGATTGTTGATACCAATTACCCTCACGCGGCGCTCCATCCGGAGATTTGGCATGAGGGCAAGCAATTGGAGTTGTAAATGTTTAATGCCATTACATCGTCTCCAGTACTTTCTGAATTACTTCGGTGAAGTAAGCCCCATTGTAAGGCCCAAACCAATTCATGTGACGGGTTTCGGGTTCGTTGAGCTCGTACCACTTATCCTTGGTAATGTAGCCTACGTATCCCCCATTGAAACTGGTAATGATGGTCTCGATGTTTTTCTGACGACTCAGGGCATCGAAATTGACTACCAACTCTCCTGAAAAATCGCAGGGAGTGCCTACAAACACCAAATCACCAATCCGTAAGGCAGTAATGCTCGCTGGATAATCGCCATACAGCGCATAAAATAACCAAGGACGTAACCTCAAATTTTCCGAGATTTTTACCTGGGGAGCACGCAATTCTAATTTCACTGAGCGCATAAAAAGCTGTTGCTCTGCTTTGGTAGCAGTACTGTCTATGTTGCTCAGCACCAACTTAGACAACTTTTGAGCAATGTTTTCCAATTGTTCATAATCATTGCCACCGGGTACGTCTACCGGGGCGTGGCTTCCCATAGCGCCCGCAAAAAAAGCGGCAAAATCTACCTTTGGATCTTGTTCAATGAGCTGAATCATGCGATTGGGATAGTCGCCCGAGATGGGTTTTTGCTCGGAAGCAAAACAAGTAGAGTGGGCCGCAAAGGTAATCAAAGTAGCGGTTTTTCCTGATTTTTGTTGAATTTTCAGCACCCGTAACCAAGGATCGATGGTTCCTTTTTCTTTTACCAAGCGATTGTAAACCAATGCTTTAGCATCAATTTTTTGAAAACCTAGATGAGCGTACTCTTTAGTTCGCTCGGCTTGTCGAATGGCTTGTACCATGGCATCGGCAATACGGTCTACTACAGCTTGTTGGTACCAACCCGCCAACAACCTTCCCACGATTTTGGTCCCCCAGTGTCCTACACTGTTATGACTATGAGTAGCCGACAGGTACACGTTATTAAGAGAATATCCTAATTGAGGTAGTCGTTTTTGGAGCGCTTCTAACACCGTGGGGGGCACAATGAGCAAATCTATAGTCACCATGGCGACTTTTCTTGCCCCGTTGTCAAACACAAAGGCCCGCGCCATCAATGAATCTTGCAAGCCTACACTACTGCCATAACGGTCGCCATACCCGGCCAAATGCACCGATTCTTTGGGGGTAAAATTGGCGCTCCCCCACCCTACCTTCAGCGAATCGGATTGGGGACTGACCTTGGGCAAGGGGGTATTTTTGAGTTGGTCGATCCGCTCCATCGTAGCCTTGTAATAGTCCATCTGCTAGTAAGGTGTTCTATCAATTTTGATAATATTCAAAGCCAAGAACAAGGTCAAGACTAATAGGAAAATCAATAAGGATTTGAGCAAAAAGAAGGTAACTTTCCTGATAATTCTAAAAATGCGTTTTACTCCAGCGTTCATTTGATTTTTTTTAAACTACATAAATAACCTAGCTCCTTCCGCAAGGTCAGGATTTTCAACATTTGACTCATCTCTCGCTGCTATACTTCTTCAAAAACTTGTCCTGTAAGGAACTTCAGGAGCTCCTTTGGTTAAACTAAAAGGGCAAAGATTAGCTAAAGCTAGCGCTCGTCACAGCAAGCTGTAGACTCGGTTTTTTGAATCGTCTAGCAACCAGATACTTGTCCTGTAAGGATCTACCAAATTTGGATTAGCTGCGCAGAGCTTGAACTTCGTTCTGCGGTTACTTTATTTTTTCCGTTTTACTATATGGTTTTGCGATGCATTGCGCAACCATATAGCCACTTGACCATTAGCGAAGTAAAGCCATACCTTTGTTTACCTGACTGTTTTACCTTCTATCAGCCTCCCCAAATCCCCTTATAGATCCATATCACCCCAATGATGATGGAAGCCAACCCAGCAATGCCATTCATCCACTTGAAAATAGATAAGTTGCGTTCTAAAAAACGACTCATTGTAACAATCAGAACATAACTATAGATACCCATTGCTATGATGATCCCCAAGGACTCTACAGCTAAAACAAGTATTGCATCAACGACGGTGGCACTGCTCAACACCAGCGCCGAAGTCAATGCCCCTCCGGTACCTGCCAAGCCGTGCAACATCCCAATCCAGAACGATTTGTTCATTGGGTTGGCCGCAATTTCTTCTCCTTGGGTACCGTGTAAGTGAATGGGGTTTGAAAGTTCGTGTTCGTGGGGTTCAATTTTTTTATGGGTTTTTACCATTTCATTGATGGCGTGGTTTCTTCTGATTGCAACTACTCCTAGCCAAATCATAATGGGGCCCACCGCTAATTCAGCATAAAAAGAAATATCATCTATTACCAAGGTAGTTGCACTTTTAAAAAGCAGGGCCACTCCTCCAAATAGTAATAAGGTAACCGAATGACCGAATGCCCATTGAGATGCTTTGAATACCATTTTAAAATTCACCTTTTTTTTGTTAATGGCATTCTCAGTAGCCAGTACCGAAACTGCGGTGACATGATCGGGCTCAAAAGAATGTAAAATCCCCGCCATCAAAGGCCTAATCAAAGAAGTAAAAGTCATTGTTGAGGTATTTAAATATCATCAAAATCATTACCCTGCTCCTGATCCAGCAATAGACGACATACTCGTCTTGGTAATTGGACGTAGCGACAAGAAAACGATTCGCATATTTTGCCACAAACTACGTGAATAAAGCCGAAAAAATAAAATAACCATAGCACGAAACTCAATCGCTGCCCTTGGCCAAATGCAAAACTGAAACCCGTTTAGAATAATGTGAGCAACCAGTTTTGGTACCTATTACGGGGCTCAGAATCATTTACCAAGTATGCATACGCTTGCAGCCCTGGACTATGAACCAAATGCATTGGATAATGGTTAGCATTACAAACAATTCACAGGAAGTTTCGTTATATAAACAAAACTATTAACTTCACTATCAGTACATTTTTCAGGTCAACTTTATCCGTATTTTTTCATGAGTGAATACGCTTCCAGACAAGCATCAAACTATCGTAGGCAATCGTCCGACAACAATGATTTTGGCAATCAAGAGTATTTTGATTGGGAACAATACTCCGATTTGCACGCTACGCTTTCTACCAAACTGTTACCCGTTAATAAACCCGAAGGCGATAGCCAAACCGGGATCAGGCTAAAAATTGATGGAGATGGTGATCAAAGAAAACACGAACTGGAAGTGTTTTTACGCATGATCAACCAAAACACGGTATTTGTAGTAATTACTCATTTGCCTACTCAAAAAAACGTAAGCCTGGAGTTTAAAACTGAAGTCCCCGCCGAGCAGTTTCATATTTGGCACCAGGAAGTATCAGACGGACGACGCCCTTATAAATTGTACCTCAATGTAAACGCCCGCAAGCTGGAAATGGCAGGCAACACCGAGCATATTCCCAAAAAAATGCGTGAGCAATACAATGAAATCCACATGAATGATCCAGGCGCTTCGGCCAATGCTTACGGGTATTTTTCGCCGCTCACCCTGGACGAGGTACCAGGGGATACCATTTTTAAGATACGTCCCAAAATAGCCTCTGATCACCAAACCCTCAGTTATCATTTTGAGTATCCGGGCCTCAAAAATGCCCCGGTATTGACGGTGCCTTACGAGGGCGCAGTAACCGACCCCAAGCGAGCTTTGATCAAAGTAAGACCCGACGAAGCGGCTTCTCAAAATGCCTCGGGTAAAACCAACCCGGCTTCGACCCAAGGTACACTGGCTACTTTTAAGATTCCCCTCACGGTGGGCCCCTTTGGCGACCAATACAGCGTGAAAATAATCCCCGACAATGACCGGCCCGGTCGGGGATATTTCTGGATCAGTGCCAATATAGACGGCACTGAACTTACCTGGCAAGCGCCTCAACCCATGCACCTGCCCTGGAAAGCAGGTAAAAAAACGCCCTACCAGGTAATTACTTATCCTCAGTACCTGGCCGTTTACTTTGGGTCCAAAAGCAAAAGCCCTTCGGGTAAGCCTCACCTTAAAATATACCAGCAAAGTCAAAGCATCGACGAAGAAAGCATTGGCAACCAAACCACCTACAAGGGGCGCTCTACAGTGCTCCACGTCCACAACCAGGCCGACAAACATTATAGTTTTCCGGCTTATTTTAAGAACAATGAATTTCAGGAACAGTCCATCTACAAATACGAACGAGCCATTACCCATCGTAATATCAAGGCCTACGCCTGGGCCGATGCCAGTGAGTATATTCCTCTTTTGCGGGGGCAGGGATCGGTGCAAAAAGACCTGGACTTGTTGTTGGTTAAAGATGAAGCATACCTGCAAAAGACCCTCATGGCTTCGCATAACAGTTCGGAACAGCCTACCCAAGACCTGTACCGGGCATACCTGGCCCTGCGCCGCAGCCTGCAATTGCTCCATGCCTACCAAAACACGTTGAAACAGGCCAAAAAAGCGGAAGATTTACCCCCACCAGTGCTCACTGCGCTGAAAAATGCCCAAGGCAATGCCCAAAGGTACCAACAGGAGACCCGTGGTTACCCGAAGTTTTACATGTTCCGCATATCGGACTACAAATTTGCCGAGCGGTTTCGTAACCAGTGGTCGCAGCTCAATTACAAACAAGAATGGTTGACCATCCACAGTGAGATGTTGCTGGTGGCCAAGCACGTAGCATATGCCGACATTCGTACAAATGCCAAAATGACCGATAGCGACCGCACCCGAGCCCGGGAACAGACCGGTGCTCAAGGTCGTTTGCGGGAAAAATTGCAACAGATGCAGCAAGAGCTGCCCAAAGATACCATGAAGGTACCAGTGATGTTTTACCCTGATCAAATGAATGTAAGCCCCCTGTCCGATAATCCGCTCGATCCGGAACGCAAAACGGTCAAAGACCTCAAAGGCTTGCCCATTCCTTTGTATTGTTATTACAACGAAAACAACCACACTTGGTATGCCCTGAGTTTTGTCAATCACAAATCCAAAAAGCCTTTCAAGGCCAAATACCAACTAAGCGGGGCCGAGATTACCAAATTTGAAACATATCCACCCCATCAATTGTTTGAAGCACTGGACCAAAGCGAACACCTCCCCAAAGGCTGGCTGTTTTATGAATTGCCGGGCCAACCTTACCAAACCCAACCAGTGCGCTGCAAAGCAGGCATGAACCCCGAAGACTACCTAGCTTGGTTGGGGATAACCTTATTGGCCGTTGGGGCGGGTTTGGCCACGGGAGGAGTGGGTTCTGCCTCGGTGTTTTTCCTGGCGGCGGGCCTCAGCGGGGGCTTGGGAGCGGCTTTTAAACTCTACCGAAAGGGGAACAACAATACCCTGGGCAAAACCGAACAGGTGCTGGCCTGGCTCGACATTGCGGGGGCGCTATTGGGGGCACTCCAGTACAAGACGGTATTGGGTACGGTGTTGAACCGGGCTTCTAACTCTACCAAAAACCTCCCCATCTTGACCCAGTTGACCGCGTTCAAGGGCAATATGTTTTACCTGACTCTCCAGGGAGCCGATTTTTTGGTAGACGGCGCCATGGTGATTGGTGGGGGCATCGAAATGTGGCAACAAATCGAGGAAATCCAAAGCCGGGACATCTCACCTGGTCAAAAACGGGCCGCCATTGCTCTGATTTTAACCAGCTTTACCCTGCAAGCGGGCTTGTTTATGCTGACCGCCAAATCGAGGGTCAAAGGGATCAAGGCGGCCATTGAACCCGAATGGATCGAGATGGCGGCCAAAAACACCAAAAACCTCCCCCCGCCGCCGCCCAACTCGGCCCTGAAACAGCTCGAAGCCCTGGGGCTGGACCCCAAATCGTTGAACAATTTGCGTTTTCAGCTGAACCCCAAGGCCCTGGAACGCCTCGTGCCCCAGCTGAAGGCGGTGCCCCCCGAAGACTGGAAAGCCCTGAAACAGCTGTACCCGGAAATGGACATCTTGCATGCCTTGCATTTTTACAATGGCCACTTGGGCAAGGCCCGCCAGTACTTGCGCAAACGCCTGAACTACGAGGCCGCCGATGAACAAAACTACTACCAACACTTGCGCGACTACCACCGCCTTGACCACGGACAAATGGCCCAGAAAAATGCGGCCCTGGATGCGGAAGGAAAGGCAGTAGACACCCAGGCAGCGGGACTTAAAAAATACCAGGACGAACAATTGGCCCCGACCCAAACCCAGGCAAACACCAACCAACGCTTGCTGACGGAAGCCCAAAACCAGGAAAAACAATTGGGCAAACAGCTTTTTGAAGCGGAGAAGGAAACCCGCCAACTGGATATGGAAAAACTAAAGCTGGAAACCACCCAGAAATACCATGTACAAAAGCACCAGGTGCAACCCGAAGAAATGCCCCGCCAAGGCCTGAGCCCGGCCATTTTGGCGGAGCTAGAGAAAGGCATTGCGGCCCGCCACCGCCTACAAACCACTCGGCTCGAATCCCAGAGGGTGCAACTGGAAGATGGCGCCATGCGAGATGGTTGGAAGATTGAGAAACTAAAGAAAAATCTAGAAGATTTTACAAAAAAAACTTCTAAAATCTTAGCCGACCAGTTTCAACAACTACAACGCGACAAGACCCAAAAGCTGACTTATTTGTTTAACCGGGCCCGGAAAAAAAATAATTTTGACAAAAAAGCCCTCGATAAAATGCAGCGCAAAGTCGAGAAACACTTCCGCCGCCCCACCCGACAATTGGCCAAAGCCCGCCGCAAGTTTAATCAAGAAGTGGCCCGCCAGCAACGAGCCATTGAAGAACTAAAACAAGCCAAAGAACAAAAGCAAGCCGAAAAAGAAGTGATGAAGGGCCGCTCTAACGCAGTAGATGCCTACTACGAAAACTTTGCCCGGTTGCGGGCCATAGAAACCCAGGTAGGCCAGCTCAAGGGTCGAGCCCAACAGCTGAAGCAGCAACTGACCCAGGTACGCACCACCGACCTGCCCCGCCTTACCAGGCAACAAACCAACCTGGCCCGCCAGCTGAAGCACCACGAGCAAGAAGCCCAACGGCTAGAGCAAGCCCTGCAAAAAGCCCGGCAGCAATGGCAACACCACCAGGCCCAGGCCCAACCCCAACGGCAGCACTACCAAACCACCGAGCAACGCTACCAACGCAGCCAACAACGCATTCGGGCCCACCGCCAGGGGCTGGACCACCGCCAACGGCAAACGGACGTAGTGGTATGGCTGGGCCAGGCCTGGCGCCAGATCAAACACCTCAAGACCTCGCCTCGCCAGGGCAAAGCCCTGTGGAAAATTGCCAAGGGCTTCCGTACGCTGCTCAACCAATACATCAAACGCCATTCGTGGCCGGCCTACGTGACCGATACCGAGGTGGTATGGGCGGCCGAAAAAGCCCTGGAAAAATACGCAGGCAATGAAGGCTTGATCGGAAAGACTCCGGACCTGCCCGATACCCTGCCCAAACTGCACCAGGCCCTGGAGCAATTGATCAAGACCGAGGGCACTTCCCTTTCGGGCGAATTGGCCCAGTGGTTGCACCAGTACCAACAAATGATTGCGACCTTGCAAACCCTCTTAAAAAAATAATTGTATGCTGCTACGCTATTTATTTGTATCATTGTTTTGGATTATTTCACCTTACGCCATGAGCCAACAAGACACCACCCAGCCCGACCCGCTGGACCTGACCCCCGCCGAAAAAGTCCACGACCGGGCCTTAGATGCTTTTTTTGACGATGACTTTGCCCTGGCCCTGGCCCTGGTAGAGCAAGTGATTGCCCTGGACAGCAATTTTCATGAGATTTACCAGCTTCGGGGCCAAATAAGAAGGGCCCTGGGCAACGATGCCAGCGCCCTCGAGGACTTTGAACGCTTTCGACAACGTTACCCTCAATCTAAAGAACCTTATAAGGAGATTGCCCAAACTCACTTGGAAAACCAGG
>CALDJV010000294.1 GCA_937899305.1 uncultured Cytophagaceae bacterium | reverse complement strand
GTTATGTTTAAACACTAGCTCCGGAACCAGGCATAAATTTCCAGAAGATAGTACCTCCGGCCGTCATGGTAGATAAGAAGGTATAAGGACCTTGAATCCACTTGTTGTTTCCTTCTACGCTCTCTATCACTTGGGTACCTTGCACTACAGTTACATTTTGGTATAAGCTGCCCTGAGCAGGATCTGACAATTGAAAACCTTGCTTGGCTCGGTAATGATCTCTAAATTTTTGATAGATATCTGCCCCATCCCAAAACGGGCCTCCGTCTAAGGTTTGAATGACGTGCAGCATATCTGCGGTATTGCGAGTAAACATTTTAATAATGGCCTGAGTAGCGTATTTTTTTCTAGTCAAATCTCCGCCCGCACTAAAGTATTCATTGTATGCTGGGCTCCCAATTGCGTGGGTATAGTTCTTATCTACCAGCATTTTATCAAATGTATACGTTGCATCCTTTTGTTTTTTAGCCGTAGCGTAGTTAAACATAGAATAAGCAATTGCAAAAGTTTCTCGCTGCATTTCTCCTTCAGGATCACTTGGATTAATCTGCTGTACCAATCCCATAAAAGAAGCCTCGGCATAGATGGTTGCGGCATACATGGTAAGTTGACTACCAGTTAGAGGGAAATTTTGACCGCCTACCACTGCGGCATTACCCGAAGGGTCAGCACTAATAAGTGAGCCATCAAGATTAAAATGATATGTTGCCATTTGGTTAAAATATTTATAGTTAAGCAATATAACGTACTATCCAAATATATAAGTTATTTCAGAAAGAACCCCATCTTATGTTATATTTTTGCAGCAATACTCTCCCCTCAAATTAGCCCATAAAAAAAGCCAGATAAGTAAAGATTTTTACCTATCTGGCTTTTTATCTGAAGCAAATTTAGTTTATGCTTCACCCATAGTGCCCCCAAAGTTCATAGGAAATTGAAAGTCATTTCCTGAAGATTCAATGCCACCAAAACTTGCCTCATACTTCTGGATATTATCTTTCAAAGCATCCAGTAACCTTTTGGCGTGTTCAGGAGTTAAGATGATTCTTGACTTGACTTTTGCCTTTGGCAAACCAGGCATTACCCTGATAAAATCTATTACGAATTCACTATTTGAGTGAGCAATCATTGCCAAATTTACATAAGTTCCTTCAGCAACTTCTTCAGTAAGTTCGATATTAATTTGTTCTCCTTCGTTTGGGTTATTTTGCGCCATAGATCATATAAAAAAAGGTTATAAGCCTAAGCCTATAACCTTATATAAGTATTAGTTTTGTAACTGTTTGTTCTTTTCCTTAGCAGCCAAACGTGGTTCCACCAATGTATCGTGCTCCTCTTTAGACATCACGATCAAGTCGTCGTAACGACGGATACCAGTTCCGGCTGGAATCAAGTGTCCAACAATTACATTTTCTTTCAAACCAATGAGGTCGTCTGTTTTACCAGTAATTGCGGCTTCACTCAATACCTTGGTAGTTTCCTGGAACGATGCAGCCGAAATGAAACTCTTCGTACCTAGTGAAGCTTGAGTAATTCCTTGTAGGGTAGGCTTAGAAACCGCAGGTTCGGCATCTCTCACTTTCACTACTTTCATATCTCTTCGCTTCAGGCTTGAGTTTTCATCTCGTAAAGCTCGGGCAGTTACAATCTGACCCGCCTTAAATTTAGCGGATTCACCAGCTTCTACCACCACCTTTTTGTTCAAGATGTTGTCGTTCTCTTCTCGGAATTCAAATTTATCTACCACTTGGTTAGGCAAGAAGTTGGTATCTCCTGCATCCAGAATTTGAACCTTCTGCATCATTTGGCGTACGATAATCTCAATGTGCTTGTCATTGATTTTTACCCCTTGCAGACGGTAAACTTCTTGAATTTCATTTACCAAATATTCTTGTACCGCAGTAGGCCCTTTGATCGCCAAGATATCGGCTGGAGTAATTGCTCCATCAGATAGTGGTTGCCCCGCTCTCACGAAGTCACCATCTTGTACCAAAATGTGCTTAGACAATGGCACCATATATTTCTTGCGAACACCATCTTTGGATTCCACAAAAATTTCACGGTTACCACGCTTGATTGATCCATAAGAAACAATACCATCAATGGCACTTACTACCGCTGGGTTTGATGGGTTACGAGCTTCAAACAACTCGGTTACCCTTGGCAAACCTCCCGTAATATCTCTGGTTTTACCAATCGCTCTTGGTACTTTAGCCAGCACTTGTCCTGCCTGAATCTTGTCTTTCTTATCTACTGCCAAGCGAGCTCCCACTGGAATGTTGTAGCTTTTGGTTTTATCACCAGCCTCTACTACAATTGCAGGGTTTTTCGTTTTGTCCTTGGTATCAATGATTACCTTTTCACGATAACCGGTTTGCTCATCGGCCTCTTCCTTGTAGGTAATACCTTCTTCAATAGATTCAAAATCAATTTCACCAGAAACCTCCGACAAAATGACGGCGTTGTATGGATCCCAGCTACAAATCTCGTCTTTCTTCTCTATCTTCTGGCCATCTTTCACCTTAATGAATGCTCCGTAAGGTATGTGATTCGAGATCAACACCACGTTGGTATTTTCATCTACGATTTTCACCTCACCTGAACGTCCCATTACTACTTCTACTTTTTGCTCTTCGCCTTCAGTATTTGTAATGGTTGTTTTTACGGTTCTGATTCCTTCAAACTCTAGTTTTCCACCTACTTTTGCCAACAACTTCGCATCTACTGCAATGTTTGAAGCAGTACCCCCAAAGTGGAAGGTTCTCAAAGTAAGCTGGGTTCCAGGTTCACCAATAGACTGGGCAGCAATTACCCCTACTGATTCCCCTCGCTGTACCATCTTATTAGAAGCCAGGTTACGTCCATAACACTTGGCACATACTCCATAACGAGTTTCACAGGTAAGTACCGAACGGATCTCCACTTCTTCTATAGTAGAAGCATCAATTCTGGCGGCAATCACTTCCGTAAACTCTTCTCCTGAAGCAATGATCAGCTCATCCGTTTGTGGATCCACAATATCATGTACCGATACTCGTCCTAAAATTCGCTCGGATAGTGGCTCTACGATTTCGTCGTTGTCTTTCAACGCGGCAGTTTGAATACCTCTCAAAGTTCCACAATCTTCTTCAGTGATAATGGCGTCCTGAGCTACATCTACCAAACGACGAGTCAAGTAACCCGCATCGGCTGTTTTCAAGGCTGTATCAGCCAAACCTTTACGAGCACCGTGGGTAGATATAAAGTATTCAATTACATCTAGCCCTTCTTTAAAGTTAGAGATAATTGGGTTTTCAATGATTTCTCCCACCGAACCTTGTAGGTTTTTCTGTGGTTTGGCCATCAATCCCCTCATACCTCCAAGCTGACGAATCTGCTCTCGGGAACCACGTGCTCCGGAGTGCATCATCATGTATATAGAGTTGAAACCTTGCTGGTCAGCTTCAAGCTGTCCCATCAAAATCTCCGTAATTTGCGAGTTGATTCGCGTCCAAATATCAATTACTTGGTTGTAACGCTCATTATCAGTGATCAATCCCATTTGGTAGTTGACCGTTACCTCATCTACCCCTTCTTTAGCTTTGGCAATCAAGCCTTCTTTTTCCTCAGGAACTACCACATCGCCTAGTCCAATAGAAAGACCACCTTTGTAAGCAGTTTGGAAACCTAAGTGCTTGATATCATCCAAGAAGTGAGCAGTACGAGCACCACCAGCAATTTTGTATACCAATGAGATAATCTTCTGAAGCTTCTTCTTGGTAAGCAATTCATTTACGTATCCTACCTCTTCGGGTACAAACTCATTGAAGATTACACGTCCGGCAACGGTTTCGATCATTTTGATCTCGAAGCTGCCATCTTCGTTTCTTACTCGAGCATTTACGTTAATAATTGCATTCTTAGACAACTGACGCTCATTGACTGCAATGATTACTTCCTCAGCACTGTAAAACCTTTTGCCTTCTCCTTTGATCGGATGGTCTTTGGTAGATTTGCGCGCCTTGGTAAGGTAATAAAGCCCCAATACCATGTCCTGAGAAGGTACCGTAATTGGATTACCATTCGCTGGATTCAAAATATTATGAGCCGAAAGCATCAATACAGAGGCTTCCAAAATAGCCGCGTGCCCTAAAGGAACGTGCACCGCCATTTGGTCACCGTCAAAGTCAGCATTAAATGCAGTACAAGCCAATGGGTGGAGCTGAATTGCTTTTCCTTCGATCAGTTTAGGTTGGAATGCCTGAATACCCAATCGGTGGAGGGTCGGAGCCCGGTTTAGTAACACAGGGTGTCCTTTCAGTACGCTTTCCAAGATATCCCAAACTACAGGATCTTTTCGGTCAACAATTTTCTTGGCCGATTTTACCGTTTTCACAATTCCTCGCTCAATGAGCTTGCGAATGATGAACGGTTTGAACAATTCGGCCGCCATACTCTTGGGTAAACCACATTCGTGTAATTTGAGCTCAGGACCTACTACGATTACTGAACGTCCCGAGTAGTCCACCCTTTTACCCAATAAGTTTTGACGGAAACGACCTTGCTTTCCTTTCAACATATCCGAAAGGGACTTCAAAGCTCGGTTTCCATCTGCTCTTACCGCATTCACTTTACGTGAATTATCAAATAAAGAATCTACCGCTTCCTGGAGCATTCGCTTCTCATTACGAAGGATTACTTCCGGTGCTTTGATCTCAATAAGTCGTTTCAGACGGTTGTTTCTGATAATTACCCGACGATACAAATCGTTTAGATCGGAAGTAGCAAATCGCCCTCCATCTAGTGGTACCAAAGGCCTCAATTCAGGCGGAATAACAGGTACCATTCGGATAATCATCCATTCTGGCTTATTCTCGATGCGATTTTGTGCATCTCTGAAAGCTTCTACTACTCTCAAGCGCTTCAAAGCTTCCGCTTTTCTTTGCTGAGATTTGTCTTTAGAAGCTGAATCTCTTAAATCAAACGATAGTTTGTCTAAATCAAGGCGAGCCAACAACATTTCTAAGGCTTCGGCTCCCATCTTAGCGATAAACTTGTTTGGATCGCTATCGTCTAATTGTTGATTTTCTCTTGGTAATTTATCTACAATGTCTAAGTACTCATCCTCAGTCAAAAAGTCCAAGTAATTAATACCCTCACCTTCCATAATACCAGACTGAATCACCACGTATCTTTCGTAGTAGATAATTTGGTCTAGTTTTTTGGTTGGTAAACCCAGTAAATAACCAATTTTGTTAGGTAATGATCGGAAATACCATATATGCACTACGGGCACCACCAATTCAATGTGCCCCATACGTTCGCGGCGAACCTTTTTCTCGGTTACTTCAACCCCACATCTATCACAAATGATCCCCTTGTAACGTATTCTTTTATATTTCCCACAGTGGCACTCCCAGTCCTTTACCGGACCGAAAATACGCTCGCAAAACAAACCTCCCATTTCAGGTTTGTAAGTACGATAGTTGATGGTCTCTGGCTGCGTTACTTCTCCATACGAAGAATCCAAAATAGACTCAGGAGAAGCTAGGCTAATTGTGACTTTCCTAAAATCGTTGGTCAGCTTTTTATTTTTTCTAAATGCCATCCGTAAAATTTAAAATTAAGTGGGTTATTATGTTATGAAAGACGAATCTTTCTTATCCAAATTTTAAAAGTAAACCTTCACAGTAGGTAGTATAACTCTCTAAAAATTAGAGGATTATGCTTTATAGCAAATTACAGGCAAAAAGCATAATCAAGCACTTGCTTTAACTATTTTTTAACACTAATCTTACTGTAAAGTGATTTCAAGTGCCAAACCTCGCAATTCATGAACCAGTACATTGAATGATTCAGGAATATTCGGATTAGGAATATTTTCTCCTTTTACGATTGACTCGTACGCTTTTGCCCTACCAATCACATCATCCGATTTTACGGTTAGGATTTCTTGTAACACATTCGCCGCGCCAAACGCCTCTAATGCCCACACTTCCATCTCTCCAAAACGCTGCCCTCCAAATTGAGCTTTACCACCCAATGGCTGTTGGGTAATCAAAGAGTAAGGTCCAATAGAACGTGCGTGCATTTTGTCATCTACCAAGTGGCCTAGTTTCAGCATATAGATGATTCCTACTGTAGTAGGTTGGTCAAAACGCTCACCAGTCAATCCGTCATAAAGGTAAGTACGTCCAAACTCTGGCAAACCAGCTTTGTTTAATTCCGTCTTCACTTCATCTTCGGTGGCTCCGTCAAAGATTGGAGTTGCATACTTTTTACCTAACTTAAGACCAGCCCAACCCAACACAGTTTCGTAAATCTGTCCTAAGTTCATCCGAGAAGGTACCCCCAATGGATTCAATACGATGTCTACTGGCGTACCATCTTCTAAGAAAGGCATATCTTCGGCCCGAACAATTTTGGCTACCACCCCTTTGTTACCGTGGCGTCCTGCCATTTTATCTCCCACTTTCAGTTTACGCTTCTTAGCGATGTAAACTTTAGCCAACTTCACAATTCCGGCGGGTAATTCGTCTCCTACTTCCAACGCAAAACGCTCTCGCTTGAATTTCCCTGACACCTCATTGCGCTTCTTATTGTAGTTTTTCACGAGGTCAATCAACAATTTATTTGTATTGTCATCCTCAGTGGCATTGTCTAAAATAAGATCTGCAATAAAGTTGGCTTCTTCTGGAACATTGTAGTTGCTCTCATCGCGATATACATTTTCTTTTGGGAACAAGTTCTCAAAAATGTTGGTTTGATTGAACTTCACACCCTTTGACATCACGATGTTGCCAAACTTATGCTTGATGCCTTTAGAAGATTTACCCTCCAATAAAATCCCCAACTTCTCAATCATTACTTCTTGAATGGCCTGGAGATCCTTGCGGTATTGGGCAATCAATGTTTTTACTTCTTCTTTAGCCTTGGCTCTCAGTTCCTTGTCTTTCTTAGGTCGTGAGAAAAGCTTGGTATCAATCACTACCCCACGCAATGATGGAGGCGCCTTCAATGAAGCATCCTTTACATCACCGGCTTTGTCTCCAAAGATGGCTCTTAGCAGTTTTTCTTCCGGAGTAGGATCAGACTCTCCTTTTGGAGTAATTTTACCAATTAAAATATCACCTTCGCGAATTTTGGTACCCACCATTACAATCCCGTTTTCGTCCAGGTATTTAATGGCTTCCTCACTTACGTTTGGAATCTCAGAAGTTAATTCTTCTTGACCTCGCTTGGTATCACGTACTTCTAATTCTTTTTCCTCAATGTGAATAGAGGTAAAGACATCGTCTCTTACTACCCTCTCTGAGATTACAATGGCATCCTCAAAGTTATATCCTTGCCAAGGCATAAAAGCGACTTTCATATTCGCTCCCAAGGCCAACTCTCCTTCGTTGGTAGCGTATCCTTCGCACAAGGCTTGTCCTTTCACCACACGTTGTCCTTTGTAAACAATGGGGCTTAAGTTCACACAAGTATCCTGGTTGGTACGTCGGAACTTGATCAAGTTATAAGAAACTGCATCGTTATGGAACGATGTAAGTTGTTGCTCTTCGTTAAAGTCGTAGCGTACCGTAATTGTGGTTGCATCCACAAAATCAATTACTCCGTCGTGCTCGGCTACTACCAACGATCGCGAATCAGTGGCCACTTGTTTCTCTAGTCCTGTACCCACAATAGGAGCTTGAGGACGTAACAATGGTACCGCCTGACGCTGCATATTCGATCCCATCAAAGCACGGTTTGCATCATCGTGTTCCAAAAATGGAATCAATGAAGCCGCCACCGATACAATTTGGTTAGGTGCCACATCCATATAAGATAGTTGAGTGGGCTCTACTACCGGGAAGTCACCTTCCAGACGGGCTTTCACTTTTTCTCTTAGGAATTCACCCTTTTCAGAAATGGGTACATTCGCCTGGGCGATAAAGTGCGTATCTTCCTCTTCAGCAGTTAAGAATGAAATTTCATTGCTTACCATCCCTTTGTTTACGTGACGATAAGGAGTTTCAATGAATCCCATACTATTGACCTTGGCGTGGACACACAAAGATGAAATCAATCCAATGTTGGGTCCTTCCGGAGTTTCAATCGTACACAAACGACCATAGTGGGTGTAGTGTACATCACGTACCTCAAAACCAGCTCGTTCACGAGATAAACCACCTGGTCCTAAAGCCGACATTCTACGTTTGTGGGTAATCTCAGCCAATGGGTTGGTTTGATCCATAAACTGAGAGAGTTGGTTGGTACCAAAAAACGAGTTGATCACTGAAGATAAGGTTCTTGCGTTGATCAAATCTACAGGTTTGAAATCTTCATTGTCACGAACGTTCATTCTCTCTTTGATCGTACGGGCCATACGGGCCAAACCTACGCCAAATTGAGTATACAACTGTTCCCCAACTGTTCTCACTCTACGATTACTCAAGTGGTCAATATCATCTACTACTGCTTTGGCATTGATCAATTTGATCAAACGCTTTACAATAGACACAATGTCTTCGCGAGTAAGTATTCGGGTTTCGCGATCAATTTCAAGCTCAAGCTTTTTATTGATACGATAACGCCCTACTTCACCCAAATCGTAGCGTTTATCACTAAAGAACAAACTCTGGATAATCTCTCGGGCAGTTTGCTCATCTGGTGCTTCAGTATTTCGCAACTGACGATAGATCTGCTCTAAAGCTTCTTTCTCAGAGTTTGAATTATCTTTTTGTAAAGTATTGTATATAATAGAGTAATCAGTCACGTTGACATCCTCACGGTGTACAATGATCGATTTTACTCCTGAATCTATAATCGTATCTATATCATCGTTCTCTAAAATAGAGTCACGCTCAAGAAGTATTTCATTTCTTTCAATAGAAACTACTTCTCCAGTATCTTCATCTACAAAATCCTCTGTCCAGGTTTTCAAGATACGCGCCGCCAGCTTGCGGCCAACTGCTTTGTCTTTTAAGACTTTGTCTTCGGCTTCGATTTCTTCTGAGAGATTGAATAAATCAAGAATTTGCTTATCAGAACCAAAGCCAATTACTCTAAGAAGGGTAGTTACCGGGAATTTCTTCTTACGATCAATGTAAGCATACATTACGTTGTTTACATCAGTTGTAAATTCTATCCAGGAACCTTTGAATGGAATGATACGTGCGGAGTATAATTTTGTACCATTGGTGTGCTTACTTTGAGCAAAGAATACTCCTGGAGAACGGTGAAGCTGCGACACAATAACCCTCTCTGCACCGTTGATAATGAATGACCCTTTGGTGGTCATGTAAGGTATGTTCCCTAAGAATACTTCTTGTTCAATAGTCTCGAAATCTTCATTATCCTCATCACTACAAGACAATCTCAATTTTGCTTTGAGTGGTACTGAGTAAGTCAGACCTCGATCTATACACTCATCCACCGAATATTTAGGAGGATCAATGGAATAGTCGATAAACTCAAGCAAGAAATTTTCCCTTGAATCGGAGATAGGGAAGTTTTCAGAGAATACCTTGTACAACCCCTCTTGTTGACGGAATTCGGCTGGGGTCTCCAACTGAAAAAAGTCCTGGAACGATTGTATTTGAACATCAAGAAAATCAGGGTATTTTACTACTTTTTCTACGGTAGCAAAACTATGTCTTTCGTTGTTGTTGGGATTTTGCATGGGTAACCTGTGTCCTAAAAAAGTATAGGGTATATATGATTGTAGTAAATCAATAGTAATAGAGTGAACTTTGACACACTCTAGTTAAAAGCCAAGCCGTTAAAAAATAGCCTCATATACATGAGGAAAAGACCTGAACGTATTTTACTACGCCAGGTCTGTAAAATCTATGTCTTTGGAGTCACAAAAAAGAAAACTACATGACTCAAAGAAAAGTTCAAATATGTTATTTGATTTCTACCTCAGCACCTAACTCTTCTAATTGAGCTTTCAAAGCTTCAGCTTCATCCTTAGCTACACCTTCTTTCAAAGGTTTTGGAGCTTCGTCTACCATTGCTTTGGCATCTTTCAAACCTAAACCAGTCAATTCTTTTACCGCCTTCACTACTTTAAGTTTGGCTCCACCAGCTGATTTCAAAATAACATCGAACTCAGTTTTTTCTGCTTCGCCGCCACCGTCACCGTCGCCACCACCAGCACCAGGAGCTGCTACTGCTACTGCAGCTGCTGCAGGCTCAATACCGTGATCTTCTTTCAAAATAGTTACTAGGTCATTAACTTCTTTCAAAGTCAAGTTTACCAACTGTTCTGCGAACTCCTTCAAGTCTGCCATTGTATTATAATTTTAAAAAAGTCTAAATTGAATGTTATGAATTTCTTTACGCTATTGATTAAGCTGCTTCTTCTTTATCAGATAAAGTTTTAAGCACACTTGCCAAGTTGCTACCACCACTTTGTAAAGCAGATACCAAGTTGCGACCTGGAGATTGTAGCAATCCAACAAGCTCGGCAACCATCTCTTCCTTAGATTTGATCTTAGAAAGTGCATCTAATTGATCAGCCCCATAAACCGCAGCATCGATTGATGCTCCTTTCAAGGCAGGCTTCTCGTTACCGTCTTTTTGGAATTTTTTAAGCAACTTTGCAGGCTCGCTCACTGACTCACCAGCGAACATGATTCCTGAAAATCCCTTTAAAATATCTGAATCGACAAGCGCAGTATAATCAGCGTCTTGTTGCTCAAGTGCTTTCTTGATCAAAGAATTTTTCGCGACCCGGTACTCAATGCCTTTTTCAAAGCATAGACGACGGAATTGGTTGATTCCTTCAACGGTCATTCCACCGGCATCAGTGATATAAAAACCACCTGCTTCGGCAAACTTCCCTTTCAATTCTTCGATTACTACCGCTTTTTCTTCCCTTGTCATTTTACTAAAAGTTTAATGTTGATCTGTTCCGTTAGTTGTCAAAGGTATTTTTATCTACCATAACTGACGGACTCATTGTACTTGACAAGTAAATACTCTTGATATAGGTACCCTTGGCCGAAGATGGCTTCAATTTGACCAAAGTATTCAACAACTCCTTGGCGTTGTCGGCCAATTTGTCTTGAGTAAAAGAGGCTTTTCCAACCGAAGTATGGATGATACCTGTTTTGTCTACTTTGAAATCAACTTTACCCGCCTTTACCTCTTTTACAGCATTGGCAACATCCAATGTTACTGTACCAGATTTTGGGTTAGGCATCAATCCGCGAGGACCAAGTACTCTACCTAGACGTCCAACTTTTGCCATCACAGTAGGCATCGTGATTACTACATCAATATCAGTCCATCCTCCTTCAATCTTCTTGATGTACTCATCCAATCCTACGTGGTCGGCTCCAGCATCTTTGGCTTCTTGTTCCTTATCAGGAGAACATAGAACCAACACTCTTACCTCTTTTCCGAGACCATGGGGAAGCGTAACAGTTCCTCGCACCATTTGGTCTGCTTTTCGAGGGTCTACTCCTAAGCGTACGTCAACATCCACGGAAGCGTCAAATTTGGTGAAGGTAATATCTTTGATAATACCAACAGCCTCATCGAGTGAATATTCACGACTCTTGTCAAACTTAGAAAGTGCCTCTTTCTTCTTTTTTGTTAATTTTGCCATTTAATTTTTCCTTGAATGGGAAGGCAAATGAGCCGAACTCATTCTACCATTCACGAATTCCACAAAATTCTTTCTTAAAAAGGACTGTCTCCTGTAACCGTAATTCCCATACTACGAGCAGTTCCTGCTACCATTCTCATTGCTGACTCTTCAGTAAAGCAATTCAAGTCAGGTAATTTGGTTTTTGCGATTTCACGCACCTGATCCCAAGTAACCGAAGCTACTTTCTTACGATTAGGCTCACCAGATCCTGACTTAATTTTAGCAGTTTCTTTCAATAATATAGGAGTTGGAGGCGTTTTAATTACAAAGTCAAAAGATTTGTCTTTGTAATAAGTTACCACAACAGGCAAAATCATTCCTTTTTTGTCCTGAGTACGACCGTTGAACTGCTTACAGAACTCCATGATGTTTAGTCCTTTACTACCAAGAGCAGGACCAATAGGAGGAGCAGGTTTGGCTTCGCCACCAGGAACTTGTAGTTTTAAATAACCTTCAACTTCTTTTGCCATAACACTTCAAAAAATTAAGTTGAGCAAAAATTTACTCAACTATGGAGGTATTATATCCCTATTTATATTATAAACAGTGTCGAAAAACGTTACTCTTGTTTTTCAACCTGTACATAATTCAATTCTACCGGGGTGTTTCGCCCGAAGATTTTTACCATTACGTTCAGCTTCTGCCGTTCTTCGAAAACTTCTTCCACTGTACCAGTAAAACCGTTGAATGGTCCATCCATTACTTTGACAGTTTCTCCTACAATGAAAGTAGTTTCTAGTTTTGCATCTTCCTGATCGTTTTCGTCTACTTTACCTAGTATACGATTTACTTCACTAGGCCTCAATGCTACGGGGTCTTTTGAAGTTGTACTTCCGTTGACCGACAAAAAGCCAATAATACCAGGAATGTTGGTGATCATGTGAATGACCTCTCCCCCTTGATCTCCTTCAAGATTGGCGTGAACCATCACGTATCCTGGGAAAAAGCTTTTTTCACGCAACTTCTTTTTGCCGTTGCGCATTTCATATACTTTTTTGGTAGGAATGAGAACTTGCGGCACATATTCTTGGAAATTACGTTTCGCAATTTCGTTTTCAAGATATGTTTTGGCTTTTTTCTCTTTACTGGCGATCGCCCTTACCACATACCATTTTAATTGACTCATGTATTCTTACTTTATTTGGTTGGATTGACAGTATTGTAGTACAATTCCATTGCGGTTTCGAAAACTTTGTCAATTCCGAAAATTACTAGAGCGAATATGATAGACGCAATAAGCACTAAAGTAGAATCATTCTGTAGCCTTTTAAAAGTAGGCCAGGTTACTTTGTCTGTTAACTCTTTGAAAGACTCAATTACAAAAACCCTTGCTTCACGAAAGAATGACAAAAACTTGTTCATTATGTTTTGTTGATAATTGGAATGCACGGGTGGAGAGACTCGAACTCCCAGCCAACGGTTTTGGAGACCGCTACTCTACCAATTGAGCTACACCCGTGTGTATAAAAGAATACTCCTCTTTGAAAAGGAGTGCAAATATATGAGATATGTATTATAAATACAAGTGCGCTCTCAAAATTAATTAAGAGCGCACCTTATATATACAATTAGTCTAAAACTTCGGTTACTTGACCTGCACCGATGGTACGTCCACCTTCACGAATCGCGAAACGTAGACCTTTTTCCAAGGCAACAGGGTTGATCAATGTAACTTTAAGGCTTACATTGTCACCTGGCATTACCATCTCAACGCCTTCTGGAAGTTCTACCTCACCAGTTACGTCAGTGGTACGCAAGTAAAACTGAGGACGATACTTCTTAAAGAAAGGAGTGTGACGACCACCTTCTTCTTTTGAAAGTACGTAAACTTCAGCTTTGAATT
>CALDJV010000293.1 GCA_937899305.1 uncultured Cytophagaceae bacterium | reverse complement strand
ATATCTTTTCCTTGGCGCTCGATGGCGGCATGCTTACGACTGACCGTATCGCAGCTATCATCAAACTGAATAACGCAGCTTTTGTCCCGACCCAATTCAACATAAGGCACTACAATTTTTTCATAGCTCCCCGCTGGGTGGTTGTCGGTATTGGTTAAATGTTGTAATGTGTAAATAGGAACATTGGCTCCTCCCAGAATTTTTAGTCCAGTGGCAAACGCCTGAGTTGCTCTATTTGGTTGAGCTTTACTGCCAGTTGTTGTCAGGGTTTGTTTTTTGTTCATACGCAATTACTTTGTAGTGCCAATGTTCAACTTGGCTTTGATAGAGCCTATTGTCTCACATTGATTGAGTAGCCTATTGTATTGATTACTCACTTTATTTTTTGATTCCTTTTCTCTTTTTTGAGGTTTGATCTATTAGTAACAATCGCTTACACATTTACCTGAATAATCAATGTATATTCTTTTGCCATGATAGGTTACTTTAGCCTTTCCATTTCTGAAATTACCCGGCTTACTGAATTTATAGCCAATCACTACACGTCCACTGCGGTTGATGTATCCCCAGCGGCCATTCATTTGTACTGCAGCCAACCCCTCGTGAAACGGCCAGGCACTCTGAAACTGAGGAGGAATGATTTGTCGCCCTTTGCGATCCAGGTATCCCCAGCGGTTGCCTTTTCTCACCAAATAACCATTAGGGTATTTTTCGGTGTAAGCATACTCTTTGTTGAAGCGATCTCTTTGGCTATTGCGCTTGTATTTGTATTTCTTTTCAAACTCTTTTTCGAGCTTTGTGTACTTGTCTTTCACCCTTTTACCCCAGGCTTCTATCTTTTTCTTATCCGCTCCACTTCTCTCAATTTCTTTTACCAAATCCACCAAATCATCAGATAACTCAATCTCAAGTGCTTTTCCATTACTAGGAGTTTTACCTGTTTTATCTATCTTGAGCCCCTCATCTGAAATGATGATCTTGGGTTGAGGAGGTTTTGGGGTAGTAGGGGTTTTACCATTTTTTTGATTTTTATCTTCTACAAAGACCTCAAAGTCTTTGAATAGTTGCTTTTCTTGCTCTTTTTTCTCAATAATTTTACTTTGTTCTTTGATTTTTTCTTCCAAGAGGTGCAACTTTTTCTGAATATCCTCCGAATCAGCATCTTTATCGTCATTCGAATCTGAGGCGTTATCTTGAGCATCAGGTTGAGGATCCTCAACTTCTACTTGTTCGGTTTTCTCTTCCTTTTTTTCTCTTTCGTCATTTATCTTTACATCAGTCTCCGTTTGTACCGTATCGTTCAATGGATTGTTGTTTGCCATAATATTAGCCTTGTTGCCTCCACCAGCATCGTTTCCGCGCTTAGCGTATTCTCGGCCAATCAATCCAACTAATAGTACCAATATAATGGCCAAGAAGATATACACATTGCGATCAAACGTGGTACGTTTGCGTTTTTTTGCGAATGCTTTTTTCTGCTTAATATCCACCGCTTCAGTTACCCTGTCCGAACGTATAGGGGTATCATCTACTTTGACTTCATCATCTATTTGTAAATCGGGGTGGGCATCAGTATTATGAGCCGAAACCACATTTTCATCGTTGTGAGCTCCTTCCCCAATATTTACCTGATTTTCTGGATGGCTTACCGATCGTTCGGGCATTCCAGGAAACACCGTCTCTTTGTGGTTGGTAATCTTTTCGAAATCTTTCCATTCTCCTTTGTCGAGGTAAATAAGACTCAACTGGTGCAACTGCTCGGCAGTAGGACGTTGAGCAGGCTCTAGGTTCATACAAGCCTGTACGATTTGATTAAATTCAGGAGAATAATTTTCAGGAAGCTCGGGCACTGCCGAACCAGTCAGCAGCGATTGTCCTCCGTGGCCCATCCAGGGAACTTCGTTGGTACTGAGCTCATACAGCATTACTCCAAAAGAGAAAATATCACTGGCAGGTACGCTTCTAGGACGACTGCTGAATTTTTCGGGGGGAGCGTACGCAATGGTCAGAGAGTTAGAAGAAGTAGTGCGGGTGCTTTTCATCATGGTATGACGCATGCGACTACTGATTCCAAAATCTGATAATAGGTATTCGTCTTTGGCCGTAATGAGTACATTGTCTGGTTTAATGTCCTGATGTAATACGACTGGATTGCGTTGATGCAAATAAGCCAATCCACCGGCTACATTTACCATCATCAAGGCCAGCGTTTCTTCTTTAAGTACTCCTTCTCGGAAAAGTTTTTTAGTCAGAGATCCCTTTTCACAAAGTGGCATTACCAAATAGGGAGAGCCTTCGGCAATGTCAAAATAGTTGGGTTTCAGTAAGTTTTTATGATTGAGCGGTAAGGTAAGAGAATATTCTCGGCGAAATAGCTCGATACCATCTTCATCCAGCCCTGCTCCAGCCGCATAAATTTTGAGCGCCAAAATGGTGTTTTCGGCCATTTGATCAGTTACCTGCCATACTTCTGAGAATCCTCCCAATCCCAGTAATTTTTGCAGCTGATAACGACCAGCAAATATATCTTGAGGTTTAAATACAGCCATTCTTAGTTTTTTATGGTATATATGGTAATCAATTCTTCAATTGAATCACACTCAGTGCTTTTTAAAACAAGCTTTACTTATCATGAATACACAATAGTTGTTGGCGACTCAAATAGATCATAGTGGACCAAACGCGTTCAACTATTGCAATAACGTAGGGTTTCTTCCAGCGAAGAATGCTTCACTGAGGGGCAAGTCTATCTGCCTTAATGAAGCAATTCATCCTTCAAAGGTTGCATATTTCAATGAAATTTCTTCTAATATAGCAAAAATTATTCAGCTTTTATTCGGACCGTTGGCTGGTAGGGCATTTTTCGAACGGTTTTCAAAGCGGTAATTTCATTCTTTACTACTTGCCGGGTTCTCAGTACCATTTTGGTTTCGCCCACCTGTAGGGTATCACCATCTCCCAATGCTTGAGGAAACGAACGCCCTATGGGTTGGGGTTGACCATTGAGGTATACCCCGTTTTTACTATCTAAATCCACCACATATATTTCTTGAGGGGTGACTTTGATTTCGGCATGTTTGCGACTGGCGTATTGATCTTGGTTGAGGGCAATATCGGGAATACTACCTGGAATGGCACGCCCCAAAATGTATTTACCCTCTTTGAGCTCATGTAGCAGGTTGGGTTGTCCCTCGGTATGAGTAACCAACCAGGCAATGACCCAGTCGAGGTTGGGCGATGGATGGAGCGACTTGGATTCTTGGGCAAAGGAAGAAGTATTGCCCAAAGGGTTACGTTGTGATTTGAGAAAAGAAGACGGAATGCGATCTTTGTTCTCATAGCCCCACCAAAGGGTTTGACAGTGGGAGCAATGATAATCTTTTTGATAGCTTACTTCCTGTAAGCAATTGAGGCATGTAATTGTGTCCATTTTTGCGTGTTGATTATGGGAAGTCAGCCTGACTTCAGTGACAAAAGAATTTTGGTGTTGGTAATGCGTATTTCCACATATTTGAAAGCACATGTTATGTACGGAAATGTGACATAAAAGATAAACGAAAGATGACTAAATTGATAAAAACTTGTTGGATAGATCGTTACGATCATATTTTGACTCGTGAGGAGTTCGAAAAAGCAGACTTGATAAACGTATTTGATGTGGCTGGCTCTCCGGCTTTGCTAGAAAAGTACAAAGTAGAAGAAGACAAACTGTGGGCGTTTGCAAAAGATTGGCTTGAGGCTACAGAGGCGAGTCAAATAATGGTTTTTATTCGCAAAAATGCATTACACCACAACGTGCTGCTGTCAACCGTAGAAGAAGGGGTGTATCACCAATTGGACCGAGTCACCATCCAGCAAATTCAATTAGATGACAAAGGATGGGAGGTATTGCAAGCCGTGATAAGATTAGGAGCTCGGGAAGTGTTGAGGGCAACGATTCAGGCCGGAGGTTGGTTGCTCCAAACTGACCAAGATATGGCATTATTTACCCAAAAGATGGAGCGAGCTAGGCTTCAGCAATTGCTGGATAAAACGGAATTACATTGCCTCAATGAATCTGAAGAAGATGATTTTTGGGAAGGAGTAGAAGCAAAGGTGGCAACGTATGAAGCGAGGCGGGCAAAAGTAGCTGGAGCTGTTTTGGGGATGGCCATTGGCGACGGATTGGGGTATCCAGCAGAGTTTTTGAAACGAGAAGAAATCAAGGGAAAGTTACTTGAAAATGGATTTTTGCATCCCAATGATGCTTATATCGAAGTAACTGATGATACCCAGATGGCTTTAGCAGTAGCCAAGGCATTGTATTGGGCGCAGGACGCGCGTTTGGAATCTTTGGAATTAAGTTTACGCAAATATTTTGTAGCCTGGCTCAACGATCCGGCCAACAACCGAGCTCCTGGAATGACTTGTTTGGCCAGTTGCGAAAGACTGGAAAAGGGATTGCCTTGGTTGGAAGCCACCGATAAAAGCTCCAAAGGAAGTGGGGCCAACATGCGGGTATTGCCAGTAGGTTTGTGGGCACCCTCCGAAAACCTGCTGGCCAAAGTTGCTCAGTTTCAAGCCGCAATTACCCATGGTCACCCAACGGCATTGGTGGCCGCTGAACTCACCGCAGTGGTGGTGTATCAACTGCTCAATGGCACAGCACCAGATAAATTGTTACCTGTGCTGTTTGAATATGCAGCAAGTCAAAAAACGATTTATCATGAAGACTACCTGCAGCAATTGTGGGATCGCCCACCCTTTAGAACACCTCAAGAATTTATTCAACTGGGTTGGGAAGAATGTCTGGAAAAATTGAAATCGGTGGAAAAAGGCCTG
>CALDJV010000292.1 GCA_937899305.1 uncultured Cytophagaceae bacterium | reverse complement strand
TTTTTTGGGCAATATGCCTCTTAATCAAAATGCTTGCCGCTCACTAATGATGCAATACAAATTCTTTTTTCTTTTTGTATTGTTCACTTCCAATAGGAAACACTGACCCTTTGATATTTTGCATGACACCGTTTCTCACAAAATACAGTGGACTTTTAGCTCCCGCAAAATATAATTTATTTTCGGTTTCGTCTAACATAATCACCGACATGTCCATTCCATCATTTATACGTCCGGTTTTCTTCACCTGGCCATTGCTGTGATGTTCATCTACGTGCAGGTTTTTAATCACCCGCTGGTCTAGTTCTTTCAGGATTTCGTCTGGCATGGTAGTATGGCCTGAGTCTACAATTTCGTCTAATAAATTGCTCCCCATTACCGTCATAAAAGCTCCTGGCACTCCATGACCGGTACAATCCGCGGCGATCAGTATTTTGATAGTAGACAACGATACTGCAGTAGGTACTACAGTATTTCTGTTATCTTCGTCCAGCATAGAGGCTACTCGTTTACGGGTAGTCGTATACCAATAAAAATCACCCGAGACAATGTCTTTAGGCTTTAGAAATACAAAAGCATCCGAAAAATTATCAATAATTTCAGCTTCATTCCCTAAAATTGCATTCTGAATGCGTTGGGCATATTGCACACTATCGGTAATGTGTTTGTAAGCCCCTGAGAGTTCTTGGGTTTTTACCTGAAGAATATCACGCTGGGCCGCAATTTCCTCATTGATATTGGTCAGCTCGGCATTTTGTTCTTTTACCAGTTCGCTTTGCTCTTCCAATTCATGGGTGCGCAACTTTACCTGTTCTTCTAGCTTTTCTTTTTGCTGCTCTAAAATCTCCTGCTTTTCTTTTTCTTGAGCCAAGCTCTTTTCCGACAATTCCTGCACCTCTTCAAGCTTGTTTTGGAGTCGGTTAGAAGTATGAGCAAAATCTCGGGCCAAATAAATAGACACCGTACCAGTGACACTCATAATTCCTATGTTGCCTAATAATGCTATGGTGTCAGCAGAAACCAATTCTTTGAGGGCCGGAATAACAAATGTGGCAATAAACCCAAGCGGCACAAAAATGAGCAAACCAACCACTCCTGAGAGTATAATGGGAGCCCCTCTTCGCTTTTCACGAACGGCCATGATACTACACCTTAAGGCCTCCAACGCACAAAGCCCTTGATGTAAGAACAAGAATTTGCCTGACCAACTAAAAAACATAACCAACACATTAATAATTGCAGTAATTAAAAAGATAGTGGCGTAGCGAGGAACCTTGTCGTAAAATAAGGTATATAAAAATTTTAAAAAGAATAAAGGAATTGTAATGGTGAGAGTGTAAGAAGCTATATTGAGCCAAATGACATTGTCTACTGCGTGGGTATGTTGATGCAAATAATTGATATAAAAAGTAATGGCCAAATCTAAGGTAGCCAGTGCATAATATAGATTGGCCCGCTGTATGGGATAGTAAAAAAAGATGAATAAATGCAACAAGCCGAGTGCAATCAATACTCCAGATCGTCCTACATTGATCATTGCATCAAATACCCGGTTGTCTACCACATTTTTGATGCTTTGGTCCATAGGTGCTACATAGGCATGAAAACCTGCAGTGCGAGCCCAGCGATTGAGGTATTTATGCAACCAAATGGCATTGGAACTAGAATAACGAACGGTCAGTACCTGGTGCTTCTTTTTGTTTAGAGACAACTTTACTGGTTCGCCAAAAGGATTGTACTTTTTTTCTTTACTTTCATCACTGCTCACTATCCCATATTGATGAGCCAATTCTCCGTTGATATATACTTCGGAGGCTCCTCGTTGAAACATTTGCAAAGCAACCGTTTTACCGCGTAAAGCCTTGGGTACCTCTAAGTGTAACCTAAACCAACCTATCCCCTCAAATGTTCCTTTTTCCAGCGAATCCAACCATAATCTAGGGTTCAATTCTTTCCATTGGGTATCATCCAAAGAAGGGCTGGCCCAATCGGCATTATCTCCTTCTTGATATAGCCAGTTTCCCTGCAACTCTTGCTTGGCTTGAGTTTCAAAAGTCTGTAGTTTTTGTACTTTTGACTGAGCAATGCCCTGCTGAAAAAACCCGAAAAAGATAAATAATAATACAACCCCAATTTTCTTTTGCATAACATCACTTTTTACCAAAAATCATTCAAATTATATGAAATGTCGTCATGATTTTTGTTTTGTAAAGCTTATCGTAGGTTCATTAGGTATTTTTTGGCAATTATTTGCCACTTTTGACAGTTGTCTTCTGTAATATTGTCATATTTGATATACGCATTTTAGACATTACAGGTCATTCCTCATGACGTTATTAAGACTTTTTTAACCGTTTGATCACCTATGGTATCATAAACAAAAAATCCCAATGTGTAAAAAACATCGGGACTTTGAATGGGTTACGTGATGAGACCTACCGTTTAATGTCATTAAGTTAGTGAAAGAATGTTGATTAACGAACGCTGATCAAGATTACCTACGGTGAGCTCACTACGTTCGGTTGAAGAATGAGACTAACCCATCTCCATCAACCATTCCAGGGCTCCTTTCATTCATTATTCGACACTCGATGATCGATATTCATTGTTATAGTGATAGTTCTTAACTCAATGACATTGATCTACCGCTTACTATTTCACTATGGTTACTTTTGGCAATACCCAAGTGGTGATCGTAGGCAAAAAATCGGCTATAAAAGCTTTAGGTAGTTTTGCATACTCGCTGGGTGACCCAGTATTGGCTTTTTGAAACAAATGGTTGGCTCCTTTGATAATTTTCACTTCCACATTTTTGTTTCCAGCGGTTACCAATGCTTTTTGTAAAGCCTCTTGATTCATTTTTGGAGGAACCTGTAAATCCTTCTCGCCAAAAATCCCCAATACTGGGCACTTTGTTTTTACCAAGTCTTTGCGTGGATCGTGCAATACAAAGGCTCGATACCAAGGCGCTTTAGCAACCTTCAATTGTTGTTTGATGGCCATCTCAGCGTATTTGTTGCGATCGGTGATGTATGCTTTTTGAGCCTCGGGTAAATTATCTATATAATTTAACATCACCTTGGCTCCTTCTTTTTCTACTGTTTCCCAGCCTTGGTCAGTTTCGATGGCCTTGAATATCATCTTACTTAGTTTTAGTTGTCCATCTATTACCTTTTTTGACGTATTTGAACTCTCCATAATTAATTTGGATTGAGCCAAAATGATGTCAGCACCGGGCAAAGCCGGGCCCGCCATAGAAATAATAAACGCAATTTTAGGGTATTTTACGTAAGCATTGGGTGCTACCAAACCCCCTTCGCTGTGCCCTAACAAACCTATTTGTTGGGGGTTGATGTCGGGGCGTTTTTCTAATAGTTTTACCGCAGCTACCACATCTCCAGCAAAATCTTGTGAGGTAGATTTGGCCGTGCTTCCAGTAGACTTCCCAACGCCGCGGTCATCGCATCTCAAGACTGCAATCCCTTTGGAAGTAAGGTGTTCGGCAATTATCTTGAAAACTTTGAAACCCAAAATGTCAGAATCTCTATTTTGGGCTCCACTCCCACTTATTAGAATAATCGCGGGATGTTTTCCTTTAGTTTTAGGGAGCGTCAGCGTACCTCCTATGGTGACTTCTCCATTCTTAAAGGTGATTTCTTCTTCCATGTAGGGATTGTCTTGGGCTTGTCCAGCCTGCATGCCTAAATATATACAAGTGAGCAAAGCCACTAAAAAAATGATATTGAATTGCGTCAGATTTTTCATCGATATAGAAATAAGGTTATTAATTTTCTTGAATTCGTTTGTGTAAAATATAGGAGTATAAGTTGGGAGATAAAAGGACGACAAGCCACAGACCAAAGAGTGCGAAAAAAGATAAATTAGTCGCCTGCAGCAAGATTAAAACGGACAATGAACCTAATATCCAAATCCGTCCACCCAAACGATGGGTCTTGATCCATATTTCTTCATTCTTTAGAGTCCAAGAGTTACGAATGCCAATAAAATGGTTAGGCCGTAGCTTACCCATAAAATTGCCAATCGCGATCGGCATCAATAGAAGAAGCGTAAATATTCCTTTAAAAAGGTTAAACAGTATTCCTGCTGAATTTAAAAAAATCAAGCACGATATTAACGACATCAAGGTAGCAATCGAGAAGGTAATCCAACGAAATGCGGTTTTAAACTGTGTATAGTTCTTTTTAGGATTCAGGTTTTTGAACCACAACAAACCATACAACAATAAAGTAATCAGCGTAAATATGACTACCGCCCATATTTTGGGTACAAACGAATCGGCTTCACCCTCGATATTCCAGTGAATAGGAATTTTTGTGGGAAGTTGATTCCATAAAACAATGGCCAATATAATAGGGGCTAGTACCGTGATGGCTGCCCAGATAAGCCAAATAGAGTTCGATTTTTTTTCTTTCATCGTTCAACTTTTTTATTAATTTTCACTTATTATTTTCTTCAGAATCCTGGTCGTTCAACTTCATGAGCCAGGCAATGATGTCCTCGAGCACCGAAGTACTCAACGAATAATATACGTACTGCCCTTTCTTGTTGGAAACCACCAATTCGGCTTGTTTAAGCAAATCCAAATGATAGGACACACTGGGTTTTTGCATATCAAAGTGATTGGCGATGTCTCCAGCAGTTAAATCTTGGGCTTTTAAAAAGTCCAAAATCTTACGTCGAGTAGGGTCATCCAGTGCCTTGAATATCTTTTTCATTCATAAGCTGAGTTTATATATTTAGATAATTATCTAAATATCTATGTTCGATACGAAAAAAACAAATAAGTGGTTGTATAAC
>CALDJV010000291.1 GCA_937899305.1 uncultured Cytophagaceae bacterium | reverse complement strand
TTAAATTGGCTTCTCCTTACTTTTTGCTCCAGGTCAAAAAGTAACAAAAACCCCGTGGCTGTAGTCCAACTTGCCTAAATTTATGCCGTTACGCCTCAAATGCTCAAACTCGCCTACGGCTCAAACAAGTGATCATTTGCCCTACGGGACGGCTTCACTACATAAATTTTTAACGGCAATGGACTAAGGCCAAAATTTTCACTATCTTTAGTCAAACATGGTTCGTCTTCGCTAATGGACACGACTAAAAACGTGGGGTACTTTTTTGAAATTTTGAACACCCTACCTGACAGGCTTTAAAAACCTGCCAGGTATGATATATAAAATATGTTGTGAGACAGCCCCAGTTCTTAGTTGATAAAAGCAAGTAGAAGAAAACGGATCGGGTTTCACATCAATTTGTAAAAGCCTATTCGGCGTAGGCCACGCTCCGCCAATAAGACTTGAGATTGGATACATCAAACCCTACCGGTAACTGACGGTTTTCTACCAACATGGTAGGCGTTCCAGTAATCTTGGCTTGTTTTACCCACTCTGTTTGGGCTTGGTGTATTGTGGTGGCTTGCTTCAGATGGGTTTCAGGCACAGGGAAGTTTCTAATCAAAGCTTTTTCATCTTTGTATTTAAACCAAAAAGTCATCGCCTCAAGCATTTTTTCAGAACCCTGGGCAAGGCCTACTCCAATTAGATGACGACTTGTTTGATTGACGTCATTCTCCTCGGCCTCACGCCCTACAAACAATACATTGATTTTGAGCAATTCGCCAAACTCATCTAGTAACTGAACGATCTCTTCGTGTTTGCGCGCACAAGGTTGACAGTAAGGATTGTTTACTACGGCAATTTCAATCGGGTTTTGGGGATTACCCAACCAAATTTTTTCATCTTGATAAGGAATCGTTACGGGCGATGTACTGGCCAGTACTCCTTGCATCACTTCTTCGTTTTTCAAGAAATAGTTCAACTTGGTTTCTTTTTCTATGGCCAGTTTTTGCCACTGCAGATAAGGCTTGAGTAAAATCCAAGCAATGACTACCACACTAAATGAAACCACCACCAAGGCAATTCCAGCAATGCTGATAAGCCCTAAGCCATTATAAAGAGATTGGAATCCAGCCAATAACTCCAGCCAAAAGATGGCTTGAACAGCCAAACATAACACGCACCATTTTTTTACCACTTTGGCTTGATAATATATCGAAAAAAACGAGTATGGTACTGCCAAAGCAGTAAGCACGCTGAGTGATACCAGGACTGAGGCAAAGTGGAATGAGAACAAACTAAATAACATGGTTAAAAGGCCTCCTCCAAAATAAATAATGCCCAAATCCGACATTTTGAGCCAGCCAAACCAAGTAGCAGCGGGGGAGTCCAGCACTTGTCCACAACTTACATTATTGTTGGTATCGCACAAGCGATGTACCAGCCCGTTGGTAAAGCCTATTTCTTTGAACACAATCAATACTGCCACCACAGTACCTACCACCTTGAGGCCCAACATAGGGAGCCAAGCGATCAGGCTATTGCCACCAAAGCTCGCTCCACCTACAATTATACTGAGTAATATTCCCAGCGTGGCCAGTCCTAGTACAGCAGGCACTCGGGCCTTTTTGAGTAGGTAGTCTTTTTCTTTAGCATTTTCGTCCAGTTCGGCCATTACCAATACTCCTGACCATTGTTCCTCAAACGCTGACAAAGATTGGGTCACTTTGCCTACCTCAGGGTCAAAGTAGGTTACTTCATTGCCGTTTAAATCGTCTAACACTACAAAATGCCCTTTTGAGAGGTGAGCAATGGAAGGCAAGGGTACTTCGGGTAACTGTTCGGCACCGATATTTACGGCCATATTCTCGATTTTCAAATCTGACAGTGCTTCGGTCAGGGATAACACAGAGGGGTAAGCGGGGTGGGTGTTTAATAGTCGCTTGATGGTGGTTGCAGTAAATTTGGCGCCTAGTTTATGTAAAAAATAGAGGGTGGCGGCTTGCAAATTTTCTACCGGATCTTTTTGTTTGAACATGACTTTATTTTTCTTGAATTTGATATTATCTACTAAGCTTTCTGAACAGGATATGTTCAGGTAGTGAAGAAATGTAGTCATTAGATGGTTGGTTGTCAAACTTACCCTTACTTTTTTCTTCATTTCGCGCAATTAACAAAAAACTTTGTATCTAAAACCGTTGACTGGAAAGTACTCGCCCGCTTTCTAAACAAAACAAAAGCCCTTGATTGTAATCAACCAAGGGCTTTTGTTTTGAAAAAGAATGATTGGGTTTAGGGCAATGCCTGATTGCTGAAGGCAATGTCTAATACTGCAATGGCTACATCATAGGTTTTACAGCGGAAATCGGTAGGTTCAATTCTTACCAGCGACCAACGTACGCCCCCTCCTGGCTCACAACAAGGATAGCAAGTACCAGTGGTTTCGCAATGTTCGTTGGCCCACTGCTGTAAGTCGTTCAACATTTGCTGAATGGCGGGACTGCCACAGGCTGGATAGTGACAACTAGGTACATCAATGTTTACATGATTATACGCTTGTTGATAAGCCCCTAGCAACCTTTTGTTATCTACATTGCGCTCACCTTGCATCAATTTGGTTTCTATCTGGCCATATTCGTTGGCTTTTGCATACAAGTGATAGGTTCCTTCGGCAATGCCTGCTTCTTTGCTTTTGGGTCTTAGATACATAGAAGCCAATACGGTACCTTTGCTCAAAGCATCATAAGAAGTTGCCTTGGGATCTGTAGATTGATAACTGATCATCATCATGACGTGGTCCTCAAACACATAGTAGTGAGATTTATTGATCCCGAATGCTTGGCGTGCATTGTAGTCTTTCAACTTAGCCAATGCAGTTGGATATTGTTTGGCCACTTCTTCTTCAGTCCTAGGCTGCGCATTGGTTTGCGAAGAAAAACTCAATACTGAGGCAAAGGTCACTTCCTCACCCCACTCGCCAGGATTTTGTAGATAGGCTACTGGCGCCTGGATTCTAAACAGTGGAAATTGATTGTTTAACTGACCTTCAGCAAAAGGGTTACTTTCGCCAGGGAACAATTGCTCATACTGACTGGCCAAAAAATCTTGGAGCTTGGTGCCTCTATCTACTATTTGATTCTGGTGGCTGGTATATAGTAGCACCTTTTGCCCTTCACGATCTACTCCCCTACTGAGGACATAATCGCGAAAACTAGCTGATGTTTGTAGCCCTAAGTTGACGGCCTGAGTAGCCCGTGCCAATGAGGCCGCATAACTACTGCTTTCTACGGTTTGTTCGGGCACTTCGCTCTTGGCTATGACTTGGGGTTTTGCCTGATCGTTTGGCTGGATACGCTCTTGTTGATTACAGCTTGTGATAAAACTTGCCGCAATGAGAAGGATGGCCAACAGCTTGGCCTGTCCCGCTTTGAGGATTGTTTTCATGAATGATTTTATTAGAGTTTTGTAATTAATTAGTATCACAAACCTAGAATAAGTCCTTCATTTTTTATTATGAGAGTTCACCAAGGGCAGGTTTTGTATCACCAAATGCGGGTTTCACTTTATGTAAGTTCTTCTTCATTTTTAAAAAATACTTGATCAACAAAAGCATTCATTATATTTAATAGTGAGTGATTTCATTCATAAACACAACAAATACCCTCATTGATCACAAGTACTTTTTAACTCACATTTGTTAATTTTAATCGTCACAATCGCAAGTACAATCACAGTCGTCACCATCACATTCACATTCGCATTCACAGTCTACGCTCACGTTGACAATGACACTCTGATTGAATACCTTCCTGACTGCGACAATACTGTAATTATTGGTTTTGTTGTTTTGAGTGAGATTGTAATTGATATCTAGAAAGAAATCACCATCGTAATAATAAAAAGTACCTCGTCCGTCAATGGTTACGCCATCGTTGATGGCTTGGGAGGGAATATTGATGATTGTTTCTCCATTATTATTATTTCTTTCTACTATATTTATTTTTACTCTAGCTCCCTCGGTACCTTCCCAATGGGCGCCTATCCACATTTGACTGCCCTGAAAACGCTCATCAACTCGAGAGATTACCAATGATGATGTATTGACAAAATTAAGGACTTGCGCTTCGTAAATACCAATAAATTCTTTCAAGTTAAAGCCAGAGGTTTGTGCAGTGGGTTGATGGGGTGCTACTTCCTGGTTTTGGTCACAGGCACTGAATACTCCAAGTAAAACCAAAGCCCAAACATAGTTCAATATCGTTTTTTTCATAATTGTAGATTTAGTGTTCGGGATCAATGCTGATGGTTCTAATACCTTGACTAAAAATGCTTACATTACGGTAACTAGTCCATCTCCGCCAGTAGCTAAATTTACCGTAAGTGCTACCACCATTAATGTAGGACAAAGTGTTACCTTTACTGATCAGTCTACTAATAGCCCCACTTCGTGGAGCTGGACATTTGCTGGTGGTTCTCCTGCTAATAGTTCTGATCAAAACCCAGTTGTGACTTATAACACACCAGGTACATATGATGTAACCCTTACTGCTACCAATGCAGGTGGAAATAATACCATTACCAAAACTGCTCACATTACAGTAAATGGTGTGTCCTGTAGCTACTGTGTTGCATCAAGTAACCGTTCTCGTTATGAGCATATTGCAGGGGTTAAAGTGGGCAATTTCAACAATATTTCAGGTGCAGCCAACTACACTGATTTTACTAATCACATTATCACTTTGACTTCAGGACAAAACAATACTATTGAATTAACCCCAGGTTTTTCTTCGGGTAAATATGATGAGTATTTCAAAGTATGGATTGATTACAACGGAGATTGCGATTTTGATGATGCAGGAGAGTTGGTATACACATCTGGTGGAGTTACTTCTACTGTTTCTGGGATAATTGCTGTACCTGCAAATCTGACAATCAATACCCGTATGCGTATTTCAATGAAATACAATGGTGCCGCTAATAGCCCTTGTGGTACATTTGATGACGGAGAAGTGGAAGATTATACTGTAAACATTGGAGATGGTAGCAACCCTAACCCAACTCCTGATTATTGTATAGCTTCTGCTGCACAAACTGGCGCTGAACATATTACTCAAGTACAAGTTGGCAGTATCAATAATAGCTCTGCTTCAAGTGGTTATGGCAACTATACCAACCAATCTACTACTATGTCTAAAGGACAGAATTATGCGATCACGGTTACTCCAAGTGTAAGTTGGTCAGGTAGTAAGTTAAGTATTTGGGTAGACTGGAACCGTGATGGAGATTTTGAAGATAGTGGTGAATCTACAGTAATCAATGGTAAAGGCCCTTACAATGCAAACTTAAATGTTCCTGCAAATGCAGCTACTGGAGCCACAAGATTACGTATTCGTTTATCTTATGATAATGCTTTAAGCACTGCTTGTGGTGAAGGCTGGACAGGTGAAGTGGAGGATTACACCATCAATATTCCAACAAATGGAGCTTTGGCAGGAGCTAGAGTTAGCGATTATAGTGAAGATGCTATTGTATTTCCAAACCCAAGTGTTGATGGAGTATATACAATTCTTATGTCTCCAACAAGAAGTAACACTCAGTCAATCATTCGGGTTTTTAATGGACAAGGAAGGTTAGTGAAAAGCCAAAATGCCAAAGGATCGAGAGCAAGATTAAACTTGCAAGGATTATCCAAAGGAATCTATCATATGCAAGTTATTCAAGGAAACAATGTTTATCGTAAGACACTTATTTACCAATAGAATAGGTTAAATGAGTACTTTTTGCTTCACAAAATAATAATAATGATAGGTTGCCTGTATCTGCAAGCAACCTATTTTTTTGTTCTACACATACCATACATCTAAACTAACAGGTCAATTAGTGGGAGTTTTTGACAGAGAGATGAAGCTTAAGGTAAAACGATGAATTGGCAAACCAAAATGCGATATAAGGTTTATATCATAGGTGAGTGGGCAGAACGTAAATCGGAAGTGGTAAATTACGCAACTTATCATGGAGGTTAGTGCTTGATAGAGCCACTTTTCATTACAATGAGCGTATTTTATCTAAAGTTGAGGAGTGGAGAAAAAAGCAGGTATTTCTTCAATTTCTACCTGCTTATTACCCTGAGCTTAATCTCATTGAAGTAGTTTGGAAACACTCATGGCTTAGTTTTAAAAATTGACTTTCTCCTAAAAAGTTCAGAGAAAAAGTATTATACATTCTTCAAAATTTGGGAGCTGAGTTTAAAATCAATTTCCAAATGATACTTTAGATAGATAATTAGTGCTTGCTCGATAACACTTGTTTTCTGGTAAAATTACTATCTATTGACAGTTTTTTACTTCAAAATAGTGTTTAAATAAATATTTATAAATATAGTTCTTGATATATTACAACCCATATTTACCCAAATAACGGGCATAAATGCAGGTTAAGATTACTTTTTTATGATTATTGAACTGCTTTTTATCAATTGCTTAATCAAAAAAATATCGTTTAGAAACTCTGGAAACTATTTTTATTAGTTTTCGGGCAAGCACTAATTATGTTTTTGACATCAATAACTACTTAATAATATTGAAAATCAGGGTTTTCTTATAAAAGTCCTTAAAAAGTGTTAAAATTGGAGTTTCGACACAACAATTTACCCTTTTAGGACTCTTGAATGGATAAAGAACGAAGTTTTTACGAAGAATTGCAATCTTGTACAGCCTTAGATTTACGTGATGTTCGTGGTAAGCGACATTCTCTGGCATTTGTTCTATTAAGTTTAACCCTTGCACTCCTTCGTGGTCGTGATGGAAATCTATCGGGCACTTATCGGAGTATGCAAAATACTCATCATTATTTGTGTAGTTTTCTGGGGGAAAGACATCGCTGTATTTCTCGTTCCCATTTGCCTGTTTTTTTAGAGAAAGTATGTATAAAAACTTTTGATAATCTGTTGTTTACCCACTATGATCTTCAACTCACCGAAGAAGAAAAGCAATGGTTTTCAGGTGATGGGAAGGAACATGGCCTTAAGGAAAGTGAAAAGCCTACTTTGCGTAAGGTGTTATCTAAAAGTGGTTTGAGTGGTCAGAAAATCACGTTGGATGCCCTTCACCTTTGTCCCAAAACAACAGAACTCATTGTTCAAGCAGGTGGCGTTTTTGTGATTGGACTTAAAGACAACCAGCCTGAATTAATGAATGAAATGCTCAGAAGTTTGGAACAATTACCTGTTTTACAACAGTGTACTACTTTTGATTTGGGACATGGACGAATTGAAGAGCGCAATTATCAAAGTTATTGTATCCGAGATGTATATATGGACAAAAGATGGCAAAACACACATTTTGAACTCCTGATAAAAGTGACTCGTACTAGAACTTGCAAAAAAACGGAGCAAAAAAGCAGAGAAGTAAACTATTACCTTTCCAATGGCACTCAAGGTAAAGACATTTTCAATGCGATTAGAAGGCACTGGTCGGTTGAGGTGAATAATCATCTCAGGGATGTTACACTCAAGGAAGATCATATGAAGTCAAAAAAAAGAAAGTACAAAAGGTGATGGCTCAAGTAAGAACCTTAACTATCAAGCTACTTAGAAAACCCAATTGTCAAAATTGGGCTGCACAGACTGAACTGTTTCTTGATGATTTTACACAACTTTTAAACTGGCTGAAGAAGATTCATTTTTTATAAGAAAGCCCTTTTGTTTAATGATAAAAAATCTCGAAATTAGTGGACAAAATGAGTGATTTGTAGCTCATTATTAAAAGTCGAGATGACTTCTATATTTAAATTTTCGTTTTGGCGATGAAAATGTGATTTTTTAGTGATGGCGAGGTATATTTTTGAAATAGTAGCGCTATTGACAAAAAATTACTGTAGCAAGCCCTACCAATTATAAATAAATGAAAAACAGATACCTACAATCTTTAGCTGTGTTACAAATCTTATTTTGTATTCTTTCACCAAAATTTATAGTAGCACAGGGAATAGATTCTCTCAAAACCTTGGGAGAAGTTGTAATTACTGGTAGTAAAATAACAATCGCCAAAAAACTAGTGCCATTAGCCATCACACAAATTAACTCAAAAGATATTACTAATAGTGGCGAAATCAATATTCTACCTGTTTTGAATCAATTTACTCCTAGCATATTTGTGACTGAAAGAGGGATTTTGGGTTTTGGAGTAGCTATGGGTAGTGCAGGGAGTATTAATATTCGGGGAATTGGAGGATCACCTAATACAAATGTACTGGTACTAATTGACGGACATCCTCAATTTATGGGAATATTTGGGCACCCGCTGTCTGATGCTTATGTGGCCTCGAATGTTGAAAAAGTGGAGGTGTTACGAGGCCCTGCTTCTGTACTTTATGGTACCAATGCTATGGGAGGAGTAATCAATATTTTGACTCGCCAAAAAAGAGAGGAGGGCTTTACAGGGAATTTACAAGCATCTTATGGTTCTTATCAAACCCAACAATACAATGTTTCATCTGAATTTCGCAAGGGAATGTTGACTGTTTTTGGTGGTTTCAACTATGATCGTACAAATGGAGTAAGAGAAAACTCTGATTTTGAGATCAAGAATGCTTATTTTAAATTCACTTATCAAATACATCCTCACTGGCAAATAAAAACTGATTTCGCTCTAGCAGATTTTCAAGCAAATGATAATGGACCTGAGTTTGCCCCAAGCCCTTTCGGAATTGATATTACCCGTGGTAAAACAGCTCTAATGGTTGAAAATCAAACATCTAAATTAGAAGGAGCTTTTAAGTTCTATTATAATTTTGGGCAACACGATTTAACCAGTGGATTTATATCACAAGATCATCATACAGGTTTTGATATGAACCAATCATATAAATTTGGTAAATCCAGTGCTTTTACACTTGGCTTTGACTATAAAAACTTTGGGGGAAAGGCTAATCAAGGAGCAGCTATGGATGAAACGAAAGCCATCAATGAATTAGGAATATATGGTTTTTGGAAGCAGAGCATTGGCCAAAAATTTACCGTAAATATTGGGTTACGAAATGATAATAATCAAGTATTTGGTAACCAAGTTTCTCCTTTTGCAGGTTTGACTTTGAGTCCTTGGGAATCTACTACTTTTAAAGCTAATATGACCAGAGGGTTTAGAAGTCCTACAGTCAATGAGCTGTTTGTGTTTTTACCAAACCCCAATCTACAACCAGTCTCTTTGTGGAATTATGAATTTACTTATGAGCAGGTTTTATGGGAAAACTGGAGAAGTGAAATAACCATTTTCCGTTCAGAAGGCAGTAACTTCCTCCAAGTTGTTCCTGGGATAAATGGACTACCTACCAGACAAAATGTGGGAGTATTTCAAAATCAAGGGATAGAATTAGTTACTAAAGTAAAAGTACTGCCTAATTTTAGTTTAGGTGCTAATTATAGTTATATAAATTATCAAAATCCGACCTTGGCAGCGCCAAAACAACAACTCAACCTAAATGCAAATTACACTTTGGGTATGTTTAGTTTCTTTACAGGACTTCAGTATGTTGATGATTTATATACATCGGTGGCAATAAATAATGAAATTATTACAGATTATACATTATTAAACGCCCGAATATCTGCCCAAATCCATCCTACTACTATCTTGTCTTTAACTGGTAATAATTTGCTCAACCAAAGCTACCAAATCAACCAGGGGTATCCTATGCCTGGAATTAATTTTTTAGCATCCATAAAGTTTCACCTAAATAAACGTAAAGATTAAAGACTAGGGGAACAAAGCTCCTCTATTCAAGAAATGATTAGCAACCTTGCTTAAAGTCACATTTAAAAGACTGTTAAATGTTTTGACCTTTATATTTTTCTTTGGAATGCTATCGCGCAGGAAAAAAACAGCTACACAAAAGCTATAATTAAAAAATTGCTGATTGCCAAAGCCAAGGACTGATTGAATTTGGTATTTTTCAACAAAGCCTTGGTCAGCAATCACTTTTCGATTTTGACCATCTACGGCCTCTTTTGCATTTTCTACAATAAAGGTTCCTTGATAACTAAAGGGTAATTCAATATCTATTTTTTTAATATCTATTATACCTGGAATCACTACCCCAATAGCATTTAATAAACTAGCCATCATAGGAATTCCATTCAAAAAATCGGCAGAAACCAAGGGTATTCCCAAATGACCTCTTGATAAAGTTCGATCATTCCATGCCTCTTCTTTCCCCTTGGTGGCCATTAAACTAAGTACTTTGGTCGCCCTATTTAAGGAATAACGAACTCCTTTTTTCTCAGCGAATATATTTACAAAATTTTTGTCGTAATCTGGAAGATCACGCATCTCTAATAAATGAAATATACGCCCTAAGACAATGGATTGAGAAAGTTTTTCATAAATGATATTCATGATATCCTGAAAAGCCTCCTGTAAACTATTCTTAGAAGGATAAGAATTATATATTTCCTCTTGTATCTCTTTAATATTACTTATAGTAAGTTCAGTTATATGACTCATACATTTTTCGGTTAAATTATATACGCCAAGGTAAATCGATACAAGTGGCTACATGAGGAAAAAGCACATAGTCAGCCTTACCTTTAATCACTAACGTGTAAATCTGCTTTGCGACAATATTTTGCTTTGCTACTTGTAAAGTTTTCCCGCTTACTGCTACATCATCCACCAATAGAATATTTTTTTTCTTGAGTGACGTGGTTACTAAATTGCTGATAATCAAAGGGTAATCGTAGCGAGGTTGATTAACTTCATTGCGATAATTTATTCGAATTAGCTCAAGCGGTAAATCTAAGTGATAGGCCAATAGTGTGGCTAACACTGAGCCGCCAGTAGCAATACCAACTACGATATCTAAGCTTGGGAAGTTTATTTTTAACACCTCCTGCTTTATATCGGCAATAGAAATAAAAGTTTTCAAATTATTAGATTTATTTTTTCTTCCACAAAGATACTATGATACCCAATAGAGCAAGAATTAACAAGCCAATACTGGCATTTTGGATGGAATTAGACCAAAATAAAAGAGGTGATTTTACTTTTACCAATGGCACTAAAAATAACAAGCTACTTGATACTGTTTTAGTGAGAACATAGGCCAAGGGGGCCGCAACTCCTAACCAGATTTTTTTTGTATGTAGACCATATACCATGATCGCATATATTGTCAATTCTATAGTGAGAATAAGCACAAGAGGTAATATAGGGTTACCAGTTAACAAATGATTCGTAATAGGACTAAGAATTGCGATAGCTAACCCTGTTCGAAAGTTTAGTAATGTGATTGCTATAAATGGCACATAAAACATAGGGAGCAACCTTGCCCCAATTGGAACTCCAGAACTCGGAATCAGATGAATAACAAAAGTAAATGTTAGGGATAGAATAATAAGAATAGACGTATCTCTTATAAAAATAAAAAAAGGAGAAAAATGTTTAGTAGAGGTATCCATATATTGTAAATAATAATTTAGTGAATATAGTTGCTATTTTTATAAACGGTAACATTAGTGAGCGGTACATTATTTGTCAAGTCTTCCCAAGAATTCTAATAAC
>CALDJV010000290.1 GCA_937899305.1 uncultured Cytophagaceae bacterium | reverse complement strand
CTTAAACGTTTGTAAAACAGTTTTTTATCCCTTTCTTGTAACTGTTTCGCCAGATAAAAATTCTAATATTTAACTCCTTATTCAAAATGAAAAATTTCCTATTATCTATTATTTTGGGAGTATTTGTGGTATTGCCCGCAATGGTACACGCTCAAGAGGAAGCCATGGCTGAGATACCTCACCGTCCATCTATTACCGCTCCAAACGAAAATGTGGTAGCCCCAGTAGTAGTTGAAACCCCCAAAGCGGAAGTTGCTCCAGCAAAGGACGCAAAAGCTCCTGCCAAGATAAAAACCACAAAAAAACTATCTAAAAAAGAGCTTCGTTCTATCCGAAAAGCTGAACGCAAAGCACGTCGTCAAGAACGTAGGGTGAAACGAGTAAAGAAGTTTTTGAACTCTCGTTTGGGTAAATGGATGGTCAAAAGAGCCATTAAGAAGTCTAAAAAGAGAAAAGAAAGATACCAGCGAAAAGCCTTGAGAGCAGCCAAAAAAGGCAACAAAAGGCTACAGAAAAAATACGAGAAAAAGGCCCTGACTGGTAACCTAAAAATTGGTATTATTTTATTAGTAATCGGTCTGATACTGAGCTTTTTCCCCATCCTCAACATCATTGGACTCCTCCTTATTTTGGCAGGATTGGTATTTATTTTACTGGCACTTTTATAATATAAGTACAAGTATTTTATATATTGCAAAGAGGCTGTATTCAATTATTTGGATATGGCTTTTTTTGTATCTGAGGGGTATCTGACCTCCTCTATCACGACCCTCTATTTTTAGCAAAAAATATTGACATGAAAATCCTTAAAAAATTATTTAAATACCTCGGAATACTCATCTTATTATTGGTGGTTGCATTTTTTGTGCTCACTGCTTTTCCCCAATACAGCTATTTGCGCAAAGCAGTTTACTACAATCTGGCCGACATAGATGATTATAAAATATTCGACAATCGTACCATCAAAGCGGGGCCACACCAACCCTGGAAAAAGGCAGCTGATTACAACCAAAAACCGCCAGCGAGTACCAGCCTACAAAAAATTGAAAGTTATAAAACAGTCGCATTTTTGGTATTACAAAATAGTACTATAAAATACGAACGATACTGGGATAACTACACCGATTCTTCTTGGTCTAACTCGTTCTCAATGGCCAAAAGTATCATTTCTTTGTTAATAGGAGCAGCCATTGACGAAGGGAAAATTAAAAGCGTTGATCAAAAAGTAGGTGATTTTTTACCTCAATTCAAAGAAGGACTCAATAACCAACTCACCATTCGCCATTTGCTTGCCATGAGCTCAGGCCTCAACTGGGACGAAAGCTATGCTGGGCCTACCTCTATGACTACCATTGCTTATTATGGCAAAGATTTAGAAAAATCGGTTCAACAGATGAAGGTAGTGACGACTCCTGGCAAGAAAAATATATACCAAAGTGGCAATACCCAAGTGTTGGCCTTTATATTGGAAAAAGCAACCGGAAAAAAGGTGGCTGATTATGCCTCCGAAAAACTGTGGCAACCTTTAGGTGCCAAACACGACGCACTTTGGTCGTTGGACAAGGAAGGTGGTCACGAAAAAGCATATTGTTGTTTTAATAGTAATGTACGTGACTTTGCTCGTTTGGGGCAATTGGTGTTACAAGATGGCAAATGGCGTGGACGTCAGGTAATTTCTGAAAAGTATATCAAAGAAGCTACCGCTCCTGCTAAGAATCTAACCGCCGAGGGTGATAGTAAGTCCAATAATTATTATGGATATCAATTCTGGATTCTAAAATACAAGGGGAACACCATCCCTTATATGCGAGGAATTTTAGGGCAATACATTTTTATCATTCCCCAAAAAAATGCGGTAGTCGTACGCTTGGGTCATGAGCGAGATACTGAATATGGAGATTTTCACGCTCCAAAAGATGTCTATGCTTATTTAGACGCTGCTTTTGAAGTATTGGATTAATTTATATTGGGCGATTGTTTTGCAATGCTGGTTGTTCAATGGTTGCCTGATATGTTATTGGAGAATGGAACAATCAGCAAAAACACAACGATGATACACATTACAAAAGGGGATTTTTTGCTTTCTGATGATAAGCGTCAGTTGGATATTGATATGATTTATCATTTTTTGACCAACTCTTATTGGGCCAAGGGTATTGCTAGAGATACCGTAGAAAAGTCTATTCAACATTCGCTTTGTTTTGGAGTTTATAAATTAGAGCAACAAGTAGGTTTTGCTCGTGTCATCAGCGATCAGGCAACTTTTGCCTACTTGGCCGATGTTTTCATTGTAGAAAGTGCCCGAGGCAACGGTTTGGCCAAATGGATGGTAATGAATATAAAGGCGCATCCTGAATTACAAGGCTTGCGTCGATGGATGTTGGCTACCAAGGATGCACATCAGCTGTATGCCCAATATGGAGGCTTTACGCCTGTTGCTTATCCCAATATTTGGATGGAAATTACCACTCCTTATGAATAGGTGAAGCCTGACGTTACTCCATCTTTCTTTTTACAGTGTAAAAACCTATAGACATTAGAGCCCGTTTTTATCTCTATGGCTCCCAAAGACAAAAAATCGCCTATGAAAATGTCAATAAAATTGTATCAAGTCGCCTTGCTAATGATCTTGTTCTTGGCAAGTTGTAATAAAAAAAGCGAAAATGAGGTTACCCCTTCGTTTCAATACCTGGTAGAAAGTACACTCCTGGGGGAGTTTGACGCCAACAGCATCAAAGCCCGGTATGCCAACGATCCTAATATTGCTCCATTTTTGAATATCATTCCTTTAAACACGGTAAAAGTATATAAAATTGTATACAACACGACCGATGTCTCAGGTAATGACATCAAGGCATCGGGTGCTTTGATATTTCCTACCGAAAACAAGCCTTATGCCTTGATTAGTTATCAACATGGCACCATTACTGCCGAAAGTGAGGCGCCCTCTAATTATCAACCCAATAGTGAAGCCTACGATGGTGGTACTTTATTGTCAGGAGTAGGTTATGTGGTGGCCCTGCCCGACTATATTGGTTATGGTGAAGCCAAAAACCTGGATCATCCGTATGAACATGCTGCCTCGTTGGCTTCGTCTTCCCGAGATATGATCAGGGCCAGTCGTGAGTTTTGTGGAGCCAATGGGGTTACCCTAAACGATCAGCTTTTTCTGACTGGCTACTCGGAAGGAGGATATGCCACCATGGCGCTGCACCGATTGTTGGAAGCACAACACACAGATGAATTCACGGTAACGGCCAGTGCTCCGGGTGCAGGAGCTTACAACAAAACGGGGTTTGCTCAGGACGTAGTAAGCCGCAACGAAAACTTGGATTTTATCAATGCTTATCTTTGGGTATTAGATACTTACAACAAAGTATATGGTCTTAACCGCGCTTTTAGTGCTTTTGTCAATGAACCCTATGCTACCCAATTGGCCAGCGCAACCCCCGCAATTGGTATCCAAACCGAGGTAGAAAAAAATCCTCAACTATTGTTTACTCAAGGTTTTTTGGATGGTATAAAAAATGGAACTGATACCGAGTTGCTCAATGCGCTCAAAGACAATGACATATACAACTGGACTCCCAAAGCTCCGATTCGGATGTTTCACGGTACTGCGGATAACTTTGTACCGTTTTTTAACTCTCAGGATGCATTCAATAGCATGCGGGCCAATGGAGCTACTCAGGTAGAGTTGGTATCTATCAGCGGTGGAAATCACTTTACCAGTATCGCAAGCTTTACATTGGGTGTTTTCGACTATTTCGGAAGTTTTGCCCAGTAACTGAGCCCTGAGACAATATATTCAATGATTTGTTTTTTCAGTTCTACACTTTTTCTATTTTTGAACTAGTACACTGGGGATGAAGTAAATACTAGATTTATTCGAGGGTATTTGTTCTGTTGACGCACTTCAAAAAGTGCGCATAGCCGTAGCTACGTAAGCTTTTTGAAGTAAAGTCAGCGGGTCAAAGACTCCGAATAATGCGGTAGGAACTTCGTTCCCGGTGTACTAGTTGTCAATTGTAACCAACTTAAAAAATCTAGATTATGAAATCTATCATTGAAATGATGTTTAGTACAAAGTCAATGTATACTGGATGGTATGTATTGGTTTTTGTACTGTTTTTGGCGGCCTGTGGTGGCGGTGCCAAAGAAAACAACACGGCTGAAGATACTACTGCCGCTCAAGATACCGCAGCAGCGGCCAATACTGATACCAACACCAACCAAGAAATGACTCCTGAGGACAAGATAAAGAAGGAGTTTGAACAAAATACTCAAGCTTATGCCGAAATCATTGGTCAACTGGCTAAAAAATGGAAAGAGGTATCGTTTGAACATAAAGATGGTAAGGTAGAGAACGTGGAAAAGGAGAATGACTACCTGATATTCAAAAATGATGGCACCTTTGAGGAATACTTCCACACCGACAAAAAAATTGAAGCAGGTCGCTGGGCTCTAGAGCAAGACGGCAAAGTAGTACACTTGTTTTCTACTGAGCACCGGGTAATGCAAGATGTGAGACGCGAAATCGTGGAACTTACTGCCGAAAAAATGGTATGGCTGGACAACACCAAAAAGAAATCTACTTTTAAGTTAGTAGGTGAGTCAGGTGGAGATGCTACCGAAACCAAAACGGATAGTGCTAAAGTAGATAGCACAAAATAACGAATAGCTCCTGGATGCTCCATCAAGCATTTGTAATGTCCCCCACGATGAAGCCTTGTTTCGTTGTGGGGGATTGTTATTTTACAACATGTTCGCCCCCTTCTATTTTATAAAACTGTTAATAGCTCCAATA
>CALDJV010000289.1 GCA_937899305.1 uncultured Cytophagaceae bacterium | reverse complement strand
AAAACCTACAAAAATTTAGCAATACCAAGCTCACTGAGCAAGAGTTACAACAATTGAAAGGAGGAGCTCGTCGCCGAGTTAGTCGGGTAGGAGTAGCGGTACGTCGTAGGCGCTCGAGTGGTTGAGATAAATATTAGGTCAATGAGTAGATCAAACTGGCAGTCGCAAGGTGATCCTAAATGTGTTCCAATATCTGTCATAGACCTTATGACAGGCAAGCCCTTGTGATGCGTATACTAACCATATTACCAAAATGTGATCAAATAACAAAGGGTGATTATTGTACATAATCACCCTTTATTTTGTATTGGGTAGTCTTAAAAAATAAGCAATTGATTCCAGGCAGAAATTCTGACTGAGTTTCTTACAATACAGGTTTGTAAGTCATTTCACAAAACTGTATTGGATCAATTTGATACCTATTCTTTATGGTCACTGTGTCCATCCCCTTTAGGTACTGGCATAGGTTGTGGCGCTTTGCCTTTTTTGACATCAACAAGCTCTACATCAAACATAAGAATAGAGTTGGCCGGAATATCTTTGCCTCTTTGTTGTGGTCCATAGGCCAGTTTAGAAGGAGCAATCAAAGTAGCTTTACCTCCTTTTTTCAAAAGAGCCAGTCCTTCGTCCCACGCAGGAATGACCATGCGAGCTCCAAGCACAAATTCAAAAGGAGGACCATATTTTCGATTTTTATTGTGTTTGTTTTCTTTGAGCGCAACTTCTTCTACGCTGGTATCAAATAGATTGCCATTTAGCAGTCGACCTACGTAATGAGTAGATACTGAGTCGAAAGCTTGAGGCATGGGGCCATCGCCCTCTTTGGTGATGATATAACACAAGCCACTTTTAGTAAACTTCGCTTTGTCAGCCAGGTTGTTTTCCTTGACATATTCTCTAATTTTAATAGAGTCTTGTCGGTCTACCTCTATCTGAACTTTAGCCAAACTATCCCGACGTTTTCTAATCAAACTATCTCGGATCTTTCGTTGTTCATCCAAGGCTTTTTTAGCTTCTTCAGCAGGTTTTACCTTTACCACTTTAACGTAATACTGCATGTAAGAGCCAGAAGGAAACATCTTTGTTGGATTGGTAGCTCGCATGTTTACCAATGAGTCTATCGAAATGGCAAATAAAACACTGTCTCCTTCGGCACATTTAGCCAATATTTCGCCAGGATCACCCTTGAAGCGAGGAGGTTGATACATGATATTCTCAATCAGCTGTTTCTTTATTACCGAGTCCTTATAGTTTTTGAGTGTCAGTCTAAAATCTATCGCTTTATCAGGACGAAAAGCTTTAGAAGTATCTTCATTGTGACTGATGAATTTGTACAGTATCCCAGTTTTAGTCTTTTTAGCATCAAGAAAGTCCTTAGGGGTTTTGGGAATTATCTGGATCTCGCTATCCTTAGCGTCTTTAGCAGCTTTTTTTCCACAACTTGCCATCATCATACACCCTATCAAGGCAAGTAGGGAAATGAAAGTATAATTTTTAGTCATTGTATTTTTAGTAATTTAATAAGTGTCACTACCATTCGTAGGTATGTGTCATAATAGAATGGCCACGAACGAATAATATAATTTTGGAGAGCGAATTTAGAACAAAAAAAGTAGTATTGAGCAGAACTCATCAATAAAAAGCAGTTATATTGGGGTAAAATCGTGCTGCAACCAATTTTTAAGATTTTGCGTTACTATTTTAGAACCTAATACTTACAATAAATTTTATGAATAACATTCCCCCCACTGGTAGTAATAACCAAACCATGCGTTTTATTGTCGGATTGATCATGTTGATAGCCGGAGGCTACATGTTTCTCAATGCCGTGCATGTGGGTTACAGTTTCTACCATATTTATCATGTTCCAGGCGTTGGACGTTTTGCTTCGGGCTACGTGCTATTTCCTTTTATGTTTGGCATTGGAATGATCTTTTACAATTCTCGTAATATCATTGGATGGCTATTGCTGATTGGCTCATTGGTCATTCTGATTGTGGGCGTCGTTAGTAGCGTACAATTGAGACTACAACACATGAGCCTGTTTCAATTGCTGACTATTTTTGTCCTCATGATTGGTGGACTTGGGCTGTTTTTGAGCAGTTTGCGTAGTTTTAGAAAGTGATGTAAAACCGTAATTACCTTCAGGGTAAAAGAAGGTGAAATTATAAAAAAATACCGACTCAGAAGCGTTTTAGGACTATGCTTTGAGTCGAGCCGCTCGGAAATCCAGCGGCTTTTTTTATTCGAACAATTGGGGAATATTGTCTCCAGACTGCCCTGCCATTTTGAGCGCCAACTTGCCATTTGCAAATGCTTTTGAATAACTTTTGTTGCTGCCTAGGGCCTCATAAAACCCAGTTGAGAAAGCAATGGAAGCTCGGTCATCGATGGCATTGTTCATCCCTATGACATAGGGAATATGCGCTTTAATTGCCTTGGCTTGTTGTTCCGAATAGCAAGCATTCAATATGACACATTGTACGTGGGCTTTAAATAATTCAAACAGGTCACGCAAAGTGTCGGTGGGTAATATCATAGGTTGGCCAACATCGTTTAAAATCACAATGCCTTCTTCGCCTGCCCCATGGCCCGAAAAATGAACAATGTTGGGTTCATAGTCTAGCATACTGGTACGGATAATTTTCCCATTGACCGCCCGCTTATTATGAAAACTAAACCGATCGCGGTATTTGGATTGTTGAAGGCTGGTTTCTATTTCATTTACTTCCTTGTCAAAGTTGAGTTGAGCGTCAGCATCTGGATTGGCACACAAAAAAAGAATTTGCGTTTTGCCTTGGGGGGAATGGGGGGCAGATGGAGTCTGAGGGATGTCCACAATGGCGGCCAAATCAGCGGTATAATCGGCGTACAATACTGTAGTGGAAATTTCGTCCACAATATTTTCCAACAAGTTGATCATTTGTCTTACCAACGGTATTCTGCGGGCATCCTGGTCATTGTCCAAGCTATTTCTATAGGCAGTAAAATTATTCATAATCATAATGGCATCGCCATAATAATTGGTGGGTTTCGAAATTTCCAGCAATTTATCCATGGCTTGTTTGAGGTATCCCCGAGAAATTAATGATGCGATGTATTCTTTTAGATTCATGCCGTCATCTTTTGGTCGTTTCACTTGTTGAAACAATTTAATAAAATTAACAAAAACACAATCTAGCAACCAGACTAAAATCGTAATGTTTTAAGAACTTTTGTCGTATGGGTCATGTTATCAAACCATTCAATAAACCTGTAATTCCAGTGAAAAGAATATTACTAAAAACAACCATTTGCTTGATGATTTGTGGTTTTTTGGGCTCCTCAGCCGTGGCTCAAAATAAATTTAGAGTAAGTGGCTACATCAAAGATGCTCAAACGGGGGAATACCTGTTGGGAGCAACCATCCAAATTGCCAAAACCACCAAGGGTGTCGTCAGCAATGCAGATGGCTATTATACCTTTGAGTTGGCCCAGGGACCGGTAAAACTCACTTTTTCGTATGTGGGGTACATCAGCCAAACCCGCCAGATTACCGTGAACCAAGATATGAGTTTAGATATTAATCTAGATCCTAGCGGGAAAGAACTCGATGAAGTAGTGGTGCGGGCCGATGGACTCAAAGAAAAGTTGAATACGACCCAAATGGGGGTAGAAAAACTCACTGCTCAGGAACTCAAAACGATTCCGGTGATTTTTGGAGAATTAGACATTATCAAAGCCTTGCAGTTAAAACCGGGTGTTTCTTCAGGGGGAGAAGCTTCTTCGGGTTTGTTTGTAAGAGGAGGAGGGCCCGATCAAAACCTGGTGCTGCTAGATGATGCCCAGATTTACAATGCTTCCCATTTGTTTGGTTTTTTTAGCGTGTTCAATCCCGATGCGGTCAAAGCAGTAGATTTGTACAAAGGCGATTTTCCAGCACAGTTTGGGGGGAGATTGTCGTCAGTATTGGATGTGAAAATGCGGAATGGCAATCGCAAGAAGTTTTCGGGAAAAGGAGGCATCGGACTCATCTCTTCCAGATTGACTTTGGAAACGCCACTTCAAAAAGACAAATCTTCTTTATTGCTTTCGGGGCGCCGTACTTACTTTGATATCTTTACCCGTCAACTGAACCGGGCCAACGAAAACAATGAGAATTTCAATCCTATTCCCGATTATTTCTTTTATGACCTCAATGCCAAAGCCAATTATGAGATAAGTAAAAAAGACCGGTTGTTTTTGAGTGGGTACTTGGGACGCGATGTGTTTGCTTTCAAAGACGACTCTTTCAATTTTAACTTTCGTTGGGGCAATACTGCCGCGGTATTGCGTTGGAACCACGTTTTCAATTCCAACTTTTTTGTCAATACCAGTGTGTCTTACTCGGCCTACCAATATGAAGTAACCAATAACTTCGACATCTTTAATTTTAGCCTGGGGGCCAACATCAAAGACTACAACGCCAAGGTAGATTTTGATTATTTACCCGATAACAAACACATTATCAAATTTGGAGCAAACTATACTTATCATGACTTTACCGTAGGTCGCTTGCAGGCAGGTAGCAGTGATGGTACGGTAAATTTTGGCAACGAGACCCGACTGGGAGGCAACGAAGCAGCGATTTTTATTACCGACGACTACACTATTAACGACCGTTGGCGGATCAATGCAGGCCTTCGTTTATCAGGGTTTGCCAGCAACGGAGGAAACTATGGAGGCATCGAACCTCGTTTTTCAGTACGCTATAAGGTCAATCCTGAAATCTCTATCAAAGCCAGTGCTGCCCGCATGTTTCAATATGTACATTTGGTGTCTAACTCGGGGGCCTCATTACCCACCGACATATGGTATCCCTCTACTCGAATTGTGAATCCCCAGCGGTCTGACCAGGTAGCATTGGGAGGTAGCATTTTGTTGTTTGGAGGTAAGTTTTTGTTGAGTAATGAGGTCTACTACAAAGACATGAAAAACCAACTGGACCTGAAAGATGGCGCTCAGATTTTTGCCAACCCTCAACTAGAGCAAGAATTTGTATTTGGGCGGGGATGGAGCTATGGTAATGAAATATACCTGGAGAAAAAAGACGGACGTACAACGGGATGGATTGGGTATACTTTATCTTGGACGTTCCGTAAGTTTGGCCCCAGTAACGGCAACTTGGCCATTAACAACGGAGAACCGTTTTTTCCTCGCTATGACCGACGCCATGATATTTCGGCTGTCATTAGCCACAAAATTAGTCCACGCCTTACCATTACTGCCGCTTGGGTATATTACACGGGCAATGCCATTTCGTTGCCACCTGGTAGGTTTATCATTCAGGATGTTACCGGAAACCAACCCAGTGTGGTACCACGTTTCCAAAAAAGAAATGATTTGAGAATGCCCAGTTATCATCGTCTGGACTTGGGCTTGGTATGGAAGTTTTTCCCTCGTTGGGGAGAGTCGGACCTGACCTTCAGTATTTACAATGCTTACAATCGTTTGAATGCCTACTTTATCTTCTTTGAAGAAATCAAAGACCCCAATACTGACTTGACGCTCGGTTTTCAGGCCCGTCAGGTTTCGTTGTTCCCTATTATTCCCTCCATTACTTACAACTTTAAATTCTAAAGCCTATGAAAAAATCAAACCGTTCATTGATATATTTTATTGGAGTAATTGTGATTTCAGTATGGGGATTGGCAGCTTGTAATAACCTTCAAAAAGACATTACCATTGATTTGCCCGATTATGAGGGCGAAATTGTGGTAGAGTGTTATTTGCAACATGGGCAACCTTACCGATTGATTTTGACCGAAAGTGTAGATTATTTTGGGGCAGTAGATTTGCCTCCTATTCCGCAGGCCAAAGTCGTAATTACTCATAATGGTACCAGCGAAGAGCTTACTTTTCAACCGGGGTTTGATTCTACTACCCAAAAATTTTTCAATTATGTAGGCACCACCATTGTAGACTCTGCCGACAAAGGAGACTATGTATTGCGGGTAGAAGACCAAGCAAGCAACCGCCTGATTACGGGAATGACCAGTTTTTTGAGGGCTCCAGTATTGGATACTATAGAAGCAAATTTTCGGGATACCGATACCTCAGCTTTTTTGTTGACTAAATTCCAGGATGTAGATCCAAATGACCCAAACTTTTATCGAATCATCATTAATCGGGACAGCCTTACTGGGGCTACTACGACCGAGTTTTCTTTTGAGGGACGTTTTAAAACTGGGAACCAGATTACAATTGGAACCGGGTTTGATTTCAAGGACGAGGATACGGTTTTTGTTTCGGTATATCATATTGATCGTCCATATTACGATTTTCTGGAAACAGTAGAAGACGCCCGTCAGGGAAATGGAAATCCATTTGCCCAACCCACGGTGGTAAAGTCTACCGTAGAGGGGGGATTGGGAGTGTTTACTACGTTGTCGTTTGCCAGGCAGATGTACGTTGTAAGAAAAGAAGATTGATTGTAAGTTATTGCTAACTAAAATACCACATTGAATTGAAACCATGAATGCATTTAAAATCGTTGGTTTGGTGCTGTCGATAGCAGCATTGAGCCTGACTGCTTGCGAGAATTTCCAGAAAAATATTGAAGTAGATTTGCCCAACTATGAAAGCGAAAACGTAGTGGAGTGTTACCTACGGCCTGAAAGACGCATGACTTTATTGCTTACCAAAAGCTCGGCTTATTTTGGGGAGGTGGGCATTCCGCAAGTGCCCGATGCCGAAGTAACCATTGTGGCGCAAGGAGAGAACGGTTTTGTTGAGCCTATGCGTTATCGTTCCAACATTCCTTTTATTCCTGGGGAGTATTACAACTATGAAGCTTCCCGTTGGGTTCTTGCTGATGATCGGTTACGGTATTTCCTTACCGTCAAAGATCGAAGGACAGGCCAAGTCATCACTGGTACTACCGAATACTTGGCTTCCCCATACATAGAAGACGTAGAAACGCGTTTTCGGGAGAGTGATTCTACCGCTTTTTTATTGACGAAGTTTCAGGATGTAGATGCCTATAAACGTAATTATTATCGATTGGTGGTGAAGAAAAGATTGCCCAAGGGAAATGATAAAATCGTCAATGACATCAAGTTTGAAGGCAACCTCAAGACTGGAAATCAAATTGCGATTGGGTCTAGTTATGATTTCAAGGATGGAGACCAGGCCACGGTCACGATTTACCATTTGAGCAAACCCTATTATGAATTTTTACGCACCATGGATGCTGCCCAACAGGGCAACCGCAATCCGTTTGCCCAACCCACTACGGTAAGGTCTACCGTAGAAGGTGGCTTGGGGGTATTTACTTTTTTGGCTCACGATGAGCGAATAGTGGAGGTAAAGTTTAAGAAGTGATTTTTTAAGATGCGAGTTATTGAATATGAGTCTATAACAACTGGCTTTATATCGTAATTATTTGGAGTCATGGTAATTCAAATGTTTTAGTTACGTCAGTTTTGTTTCGGCCTTAGATTGTTTGTGTTAAGAACCTGTTTAGGTATTGGAACCGTTAAAACCGATGGCTATGGCTCAATGTCATTAAGTTAATCGCAATGCGCTCCCATTCGGTGATCTTGCTGAGAGGGTGACAATGAACAACAAACTCAATGTTCGGGATTCGTTTCATTTGTCTTTACCATAAGATCAAATGAGTGGAAGTAGTTGGTGATCACGAAAACAGGACACACACTTGCATCCCATTCGGTGGTCTTGCCGAAGGGAGACCACCGAAGACGCTACTTAAATCAACATTTTTTTACTAACTAACATAGCTGTGCTGTGCTGAGCTCTTCCAGAGGTTAAACTTTTCACTTGTTTGAGTGGCAGGCGAGTTTGAAAATCGTAGATGAAACGGAACAGATTACCTTATGGTGAACTCGTGAGAGGCTCGGTTTAGTGTAAACAAATTACAGCCGTGGGTTTTCAGCATAATATTGATGGTTGCTAATTTTATAAATATATTAATCTGAGAAAAATCACTTGAATAAGAAATTATATATCGTACAATTTTTGTACGTGTGCTGCGATTTTGACTCGGTTGCCTCCGGCGGCTAACTTTTTTGAGGCCAAAAAAGTTAGCAAAAAAGCCTGGACAGCATATGCAGCCGCACAAGGCCAATGCCCCCTCCCTCCATGCTGTCCATCTGCCCGCGAGCAAAGCTATACTTTTTGCAATGAAACGAAACTAGTATGTCCTGAGTAATATAGCTTGTATTTCTGTTATTTCCTGAAAATGCTTATTTTGCAATAATATACACCCTTATCCTTGTATCCTAAATCATATCCTTGTGAGTATAAGTAAAACCATTCTCGAGTCTATCAAAAGTATAGTGGGCAAGCGTATCATGCCCAAGGTAGAGCAACTCATTGATCAAAAAATCCTACCCTATGAACGTCATCATCACCGTGTTTTCCAAAATCGCTTTGCAAATTATCTCGAGCGACGTTACGAGCATTTTATGACAATGGACACTTTGGTGTTACAAAATCAGCAAGTACCTTTTGATCAGTTGTATTACCCTTTGACTCTTTTAGATCATGATTATTGGAATGGTGAGGTTGATATTATTGAGTTTAAGATTAATGCATTCCCTGTGCGTTTATTTTCTGAGTACCATCGATTACTAGTAGTAGATACTGCTGGAATGGGGAAGTCAACTATTTTGAAAAAGCTATTTTTA
>CALDJV010000288.1 GCA_937899305.1 uncultured Cytophagaceae bacterium | reverse complement strand
ATACAAATTAGAAACATAAATTGGGAAACTTATTTTTGTTTCATCCCTAAGTTCCACAATGCCGCATAGCTGTAATGAAAGCCCTAAAAAACCATTTTTTACAATATTAAATACTAACTCATTTATTGTTAATACATTATTTATTAAATAAAACCTAAATTCATTTTAAATAATCTTATGTAAGAATTGTACAAAAAAGCCAAATGGCCAATTATGCATCAAAAAAATACAAATAGACTTATTTTGGTTTGGAAATCAATGATTTACACTTTTGAGTTTACGTTTTCCTTTATTACATTTGGTCAGTTAAGTAAGATACCTACTCGAAAATTGATATATGCTCTCTCTCATTGTACTTTTGCCCCTGGCAGCATGTGGATTGTTATTGCTGGTACCCCATCGCCAAGTGAAGCTCTTCAAAATAACCACTCTCCTGGTTACTGCAGTACAATTGATTGTTTCGATATGGGCGTATGTACAATTCGAAACCAGTAAAAAGCTCGCAGGAGTTGCCCAACAGTCTTCCTATCAATTTGTAGAAAAGCTAGAGTGGATTCGCCTCGATTTAGGCAGTTTTGGCCAATTATCAATTGACTATTTTCTGGGGGTAGATGGCATTGGTATTTCAATGGTGCTACTATCAGCCATTGTAATGTTCATTGGAGCCATTTCTTCTTGGAATATTGCCAAAAAACAAAAAGGTTATTTTTTATTGTACCTGCTCCTCAGTAGTAGTGTACCCGGCTGTTTTGTAGCCCTGGACCTTTTCTTATTTTACCTTTTCTTTGAGTTTATGTTGTTGCCAATGTACTTCCTGATTGGTATTTGGGGCGGGGTTCGACGTGAATATGCGTCCATCAAATTCTTTATTTACACTTTAGTGGGTTCGTTGTTTATATTGATCGTGATGATTGCTTTATACAATGCCACTATTGACCCTGCCAAAACGGCTGTACAACTCAAAATGGCTCCTCATACTTCTCAGGTATCTCCTCAGATGATTGCAGATGTGCAGCAAAAATTGGCGCAGCAACAAATTACGCCTGAAAACCAAGTACATACCTTCAATATGCTCCACATGATGGATCAGGCCAATTACAGTACCACAGCCGCCATGCATGCCAAAAACAAATCGAGTTGGGCAGGATATTCACTGCGTTTTTGGGCTTTTTTGGCTTTATTTATCGGTTTTGCCATCAAACTCCCTGTGGTGCCAGTACACACCTGGTTGCCCGATGCTCACGTAGAGGCTCCCACCGCGATTTCAGTCGTGTTGGCTGGTATACTGCTCAAAGTAGGGGGCTATGGGCTCATTCGCATCACTTACAGTATTTTTCCCGATATGGCGCTGAGTTTTGCCGTCATTACTGGTTTTTTGGGGATGCTCTCCATCATTTACGGGGCATTCAATGCCTTGGCTATGAGCGATTTGAAAAAAATGATTGCCTACTCTTCGGTATCACACATGGGTTTTGTACTCATTGGGCTGGCCTCTTTCACTGCCGAAGGAATCAATGGAGCGGTATTTCAAATGTTTAGCCACGGAATTCTGTCAGCGTTGTTGTTTTTGTTGGTAGGGGTACTGTATGACCGCACCCACGATAGAATGATTGAAAACTATCGGGGATTGCTTACCAAAATGCCGTATTATGGGGTATTTGTCATGATTGCTTTCTTTGCTTCTTTGGGGCTACCTGGTTTTTCGGGATTCATCGGAGAATTATTCACTATCCTGGGAGGTTTTGCTTCTAAACAATTACCAAGTTGGATTGTGGTAGTCAGTACGTTTGGGATCGTACTGGGAGCGGCATATTTTTTATGGACGTTGCAAAGGATGTTTTTGGGTAAATTCTGGCTTAAGAACGAACCAGATTGGTTACCCGAACTCAAACCACTCCAAGTCAGAGAATGGACGATGCTATTTAGCCTCAGTCTCATTGCGCTCGTCACTGGAATATTCCCCCATTTAATTTTCAATCCTATGACTGATACGGTGAGCCAATTGGTGAGCCATTTTTTCCAATTTTAACTTCTGAACATTTAAAAACTTAGATCACTACTTCATGTTTCCAAAAGCACTCATTGCCCAACTCAATCTTCAGTTAAACAATATTTTAGGGAGCTTACAATACCTTGCGCCCGAATTGTTGTTAGCCGGACTATTTGTGGTGATCATTGTATTGGATTTGATCTTTTCTACCCGTACTCAGTTGAAAGCCCGCAAAAAAGAAGTCCTTTGGTGGACCACTGCGGTTGGCTTGGGGCTGGTTTTGTTGCTTTTATTTGCCCAGTTTGACCTCCTTGTAAAGCGCCCTCCTCGCGGCCAAATATTTTTGGGCCTCATCATACCCGATGTCTACAGTATCAAGTTTCGGATCATTATTGCCTTAGCCGGGATATTCACCTTGCTGATTTCCCGCAATTCTCGTTTATTCACTCCACCCAATCCCTTGCGCGTTTTCCAGTTTCAGGGTGAATACTACGCCATTTTGTTGGCTATGTTGTTGGGTTTGCACCTTCTCACCATGACTGATCACCTACTGATGATCTATGTGTCTATAGAGTTGGTATCGATTAGTTCTTACATTCTCACGATTTTATATTTTCATAAAAAAGGCATCGAGGGTGCATTGAAATACCTCTTGTTTGGGGCATTTGCTTCAGGGCTCATGCTTTATGGTATGTCTTGGTTGTATGGCCTCAGTGGAGACTTGTCTATTGGGAGTTTTCTCAATCAGATCAAAACCCCAGCAGCTTTGCTCAATAGCATTGCAGCTTTGCTGGTACTGGGAGGCATTTTATTTAAAATATCGGCGGTTCCTTTCCATTTTTGGACTCCTGATGCTTACCAGGCAGCCCCTACTCCAGTCGTTGCTTTCTTTTCAATTGCTCCTAAAGTAGCCCTTTTGATGATATTGGCCAAGGTAAGTGCCATTCCAGCTACTTTGTTAGACAGCGAAGCTTTTGATTTTTTCCGGCAAATGATTGTATTGCTAGGTGTATTGTCCATTGTTACGGTATTGGTAGGTAATTTTACCGCCTTGTGGCAACAAAATGTCAAAAGGCTGTTGGCTTACTCTACCATTGCCCACGTGGGAATCCTACTTATGGGTATCATTGATCTACGTGATGTCAAGATTGTGCACCTTGCTTTTTATTTGGCTACCTATACTTTGATGACTTTTGGTGCTTTTTTGGTCATAGAGATGGTAGCCCGAAATTTCAAAGATGAAGAAAACCCTTACGCACTCAAACATTATGCAGGCTTGGGTACTCAGGCCCCTTTAGTGGGCGTATGCATGGTTATTTTGATGATTGCGCTTACTGGATTGCCTCCTACCGTTGGTTTTCAAGCCAAGTTGTTCATCTTTTCGGGGCTTTGGGAAAACTACCAAGCTCAAGGTTTTTCGGTGTATCTTTGGGCTTTGATTGCAGGAATTTTTACCACCGCAGTATCACTCTTCTACTATTTACGCATTCCTTTTTTGATGTTTCTGCGTACTGGCGAATCTCGCAAAATCACTTTCTCGAGATTTGATCAGGTACTATTGGTTATATTTTCGGTGGCAGTCCTCTTGCTTTTCTTCAAGGCCGATTGGCTGTTTGAATGGCTGCAATAACAGAATGGTTGTTTTTATTTTTTCGCTATGCTTATTGCTAGATTGTTGAATGATTATATTGCTTTATTGTTCCGCTTCGCTCATTGTTCTATTGTTGCATTGTTCCGCCTTCGGCTAATTGTTAAAGCTCTCCTGACGAAGGAAGAACCGACTAGAAGGAGCTCTACGTAGCTAATCTTGCGCAAAGCGATGATTACATTCTCATTTTCGCAAATATGACAACAAGTATGATTCTATTGCTCTGCTACGCTGATTGTTAAATGGTTGCGCGAAGCGATGATTCATTTGTATCGCTTCGCGCTACTGTGGACTATCGACTATCGACCGTGGACTAAATTAAAACTCCCAACTAAAAAACTATGAACCACTGACCATCAATACCCTCTTGCTACATCTACTAAATGTATTAACTCCTCTCCTTTCATCAACCGTTGATAATTGGCTACCCATTGGGTCACGGCTTCTTCGGGGGTGGTAAGGCTTGCACAATGAGGGGTAACTGTAATCTGAGAATGCATCCAAAATGGGTGATTTTTGGGCAAAGGCTCTTCGCGAAATACATCCAGGCAAGCTCCCGAGATCTGCCCTTGTTTGATGGCTTCCAGTAAGTCTTCTTCTACTAAATGCTTGCCACGGGCTACATTAATTAAATAAGTGCCAGGCTTACAATGAGCAAAAAGTTCGGCGTTGAGTATGTTTTCAGTAGCAGGAGTCAAAGGCAGCATGCATACCAGTACATCGGTCTTTTTCAAAAATGCAGGAAGTTGGTCTTTTCCATAAAAATGCTGCAATCCATTGGTCTCTTTTTGCGAATTACTGTAAATAACGACCTCATAACCCAGACATTGAAGTACGTCAATTGTTTTATGAGTCATTTTGCCAAAACCCATAATCCCAATCGTCTTTTCCTGAAAAACAGGTACCTTCCATTTTTGTTGCTGCTGATTGGCCAACAGATAAATCGAGCGCTGCTGAAAATTGAGCATGGCTTTTGTCACGTAACGAGCCATGTCAATAGCCAATTGTTCGCCCACAATGCGGGTCACTGGTATGTTGGTCGGAAGCTCCTTATCGGCTAGAATATGCTCTACTCCTGCCCCCAATGAACTCACCCACTCCAAATTGGGCATCGTACCAAGAATTCCTTCTGGTTGGTTCCACAAAAGGGCATACTTTACTTGCTGGGGTTGGGGAATATCAGGATACGTCCAAATTTCCAGTTCAGGTAATAGCGCTCGAAAGCGCGTTTTCCAGGCAGATAAATTACGACTAGGCGCAATAAGGGCTAACGACATGACTTTCTTTTTTTTGTTAAAACTATGGTTAAATTTATTAAAAAACTAATCAGTCATTGATGCGTTCTTGAATCACTCATTGATCATTACTACTGCTTGGTCTTCAGCATCATCGACATTGATAGTTCAATATTCAACGAAAGCAAGCGCTCAGCACCTCATCCGCCTATAGAAACTCGGTATCAATATCCAATGTAGATTCCTTGCCTAAGCGATCGTAGTTTTTCTCAAGCCAGGCATCCGCAGTACGACGCCCCAAATCTTTGAGTTTCAATAAGAAATCCCAATCGGCATTGAGCTTGCTCGATACTCCCAGGTTGTGCATTTCTTCTTCAGCCTTGACATGGTGGATGTAAAGGTTACGAAGTTTCCCTTCTTGGTTAAGTTCGGCTTCCAACATTTTTTGCACAAAATTGATCCGACGCATTTCGTGCATCAGACTAGAATTAAAGCTCAATTCGTTGATGCGATCGCGAATCTCTACAGCGGTTTTGGGAATGTCGGGTCGGAAAATAGGATTGATTTGAATCAGTACAATGTCTTCGGTTTCGGTATCGTCTATCAAGGGAAAAATTGGCGGATTTCCCATAAAACCTCCGTCCCAGTAGGCTTCTCCGTCTATTTCTACCGCTTTGAACAAAAATGGCAAACAAGCCGACGCCAATACTGCATCTGCACTGATGTTTTCGCGAGAGAATACCTTGGCCCGACTGGTGCGTACATTAGTAGCACATACAAAGAGTTTAACCGCCTCGCTGCGCCGAAGTTCATCAAAGTCGACCAACTCTACCAGCAAATCACGCAAAGGATTGATATCCAACAAGTTGTACTGATAGGGTGAATACATCATGGTCATGAAGTCGAACATGTAATAGCTCGGCGAAAAATCCATGCGGCCAGTGCCCAACCAACGATCCAAAAAGCCGGGAGCAATGGGGGACTTGTCAAACGCTTCTGAACTCTTGCGCCAAAAGGCTTCTAGCATCTTGATGGCCCCTTGTCGGCCTCCAATGTGCATCCCATACGCCACCATGGTTGCATTCATTGCTCCGGCACTGGTCCCACAAAGTCCTTCAATTACAAGGCTTTCGGCTTCGAGAAATCGTTCTAAAACTCCCCAGGTAAAAGCTCCATGGGAGCCTCCCCCCTGCAAAGCTAAATCTATGGTTTTGTACATAAGGTTTGGTTACTAGGGTACAAAAAAGGCGCAAATGATCGCGCCTCTTTGAATTTTTTTTCTGGAAATCAGTCCTCCAGGATATAACTTTTATTGTGAAGTCCAACCGCCTTCTACTGGTATAGAAGCACCGGTCATCATTTGGGCACCTTCAGAGGCCAAAAACAAGGCCAAAGCGCCTAAATCTTCCACTTTAACAAAATCTTTAATCGGTTGTTTTTTCAACATTACCTTGGCCACTACTTCTTCTTCGCTCATACCATGGGCTTCTGCCTGGTCTTTGATCTGTCCTTCTACCAGGGGCGTTTTTACATAACCAGGGCAAATCGCATTGCAAGTAATGCCAAAAGGAGCTCCCTCTAGTCCCAATACTTTGGTCAAACCAGTTACTCCGTGTTTAGAGGTTACGTAAGCCGATTTAAACTCCGAGGCTCTCAAGCCATGCGCGGAGGTAATATTGATAATTCGACCAAATTTACGCGCTTTCATTCCTGGCCATACCGCCTTGCTGGTATGAAACGCGGCCGACATATTCACGCCAATGATTAGGTCCCACTTGGCTACCGGAAACTCATCAATCGGGGCCACATATTGCACTCCCGCATTGTTGATCAATACTTCTACACTGCCAAAGGTTTCCTCGGCAGTTTTCACCATTGCATCAATTTCATCTGGTTTCAGCATATTGGCTCCCGAAAAAATGGCCTTGACACCAAATTCTTTGCCTACTGCTTCGGCAATTTCGGCACCGTTGGCCTCCAAGCCATTGAAACAAATATTGTAACCTGCCTCAGCAAACTTTCGGGCAATACCCAGTCCAATTCCACTGGTACTTCCGGTGATGATTGCATTTTTGCTCATTGTAACGTTTAATTTTTGAAGTTGATTTCTTGTTTTTGGGGTCTAAACTCTTACTCCACCTCTGAGTTTTTAATTGAAAAACCTGACCATTTTACCTTCAATTTGTATTCTGTAAAGCTTGGGTTAAACTTATGCAAGAATGGTCAGTCTTTCCATTTCATTGGGTCAGCAAAATAGTATTATTTCACTACTTCGCCTACTAAATACAGCTTTTCTTCCCGGTTTACTGCGTTAGAAATAATCAACAAAACCTTTTGCTGACGCCCCATTTGATTTTTAAGAGAAGGCGTATACTTTACCGTAATCTTACCGATTGCATCAGGGGCTACTGGGGCCTTGTCCCAATCGGTGACAGTACAACCACAACTGGTTTGTACATCATAGATTTTAAGGGGTTGGGTACCCGTATTTTTGAAATAAAATGTGGCACTGATGACGGATTCTGCTTTGATTTTTTTGAAGTTGAAAGCATTGTGTACAAAAGTAATACGGGAAGTAGGCAATGCTTTGTCTTGTTTTAATGCCCGAGCTTTTTCCTCCTCGGTTTCCTGAGCCTGAATCTGTACTATGCTCGCCACCATCAAGGCCAGCAGTAGCATCCATTGTTTTCTCATAGCGTCTGACTTTAATTTTTCTAAAACTACCCAGCAAAAGTAATTAATTTTATTGGCAGAAGAATGATATCATGCAAATTCCCCTGCTAAAAGCCACTCAAGATCTCCTTCGGTCGTATCGTAATTTAAATAAACATTGGATAGAAACACTTCCAATTCACGTTTTACTTTGAGCGATATTGGGTTATCAAATACGTCAACAAATATAGAACGGTCAATCGAGTGTCTTCTCAAAGACAACGGGAGGTTGCTAAGCTGATTCTCTTCTAATTTTAAGCTCTCCAATTGAGTCAATTGACCCAATTCATCGGGTAATTCGGTGAGCTGATTCCCTGATAAAATCAATACTCTTAATCCCTTCATTTGGCCAATTTCGGGAGGTAATTTAGTAAGGCGGTTACCCGACAGATTCAATACCGTTAACGCCTTCAGTTGGCCAATTTGAGTAGGTAAAGTGGTAAGTTGATTGTTGCTGAGGTCTAGTTCATCTAATTCCGATAACTGTCCTAGTTCCAGAGGGATCTCTTCTAACTGATTATGGCTTGCATCCAATGTTTGTAAATGTTTTAATTGTCCTATTTCAGGTGGTAAACGCTTCAACTTGCCATGATCTATATCCAATACTTTCAGTTTTTGTAGCTGACCAATCGTTTGAGGCAACGCGGTCAATGGGTTGTGAGACAACCCCAACTCTTTTAAATGCACAAGTTGTCCTAACTCATCTGGCAAACGGGTAAATCGATTAGAGGAAAAGTACAATCCTTCTAAATTTTTCAAATTTGTAATCCCTTTTGGAAACGTAACAAAGTGATTTTGCTCTAAACTAAGGAATCGCAAATGAGGCAATTGTCCAGCGGCGACATCAAACCGAGTCAGCTGATTGTTTAATACATACAACTCCTGCAAATGATGGAGTTGAAACAATTCTGGAATGAGGACCTTTAAACTACAATGATTGATTTTAAGTGATTTTAACTTGGTTAACCGACTCAAAACGGTTGGCAAGACCAAGCGGTTATTGGCTTCTAATATCAATGTTTCCAAAGCAGATAAATGACCTAGTTCGTCGGGCAATTCATTTAACTGATTATGGTGTAACTCAAGTCTTTTTAG
>CALDJV010000287.1 GCA_937899305.1 uncultured Cytophagaceae bacterium | reverse complement strand
ATTTTAAAGTTGGCTTTTTTGTTTACGATTTTAGAGCTGACTACGAATGTGAGGATAATTGCAGTTGAAAAAAGCAAACAAAATAAAAGTATACGAGTAATGAATTTTTTCATAATGCAATCAAAATTGAAAATAGATAAAGGTTTGCTCGGTATGCTGAGAAAAGAATATGGACAATGCAATGAAAAAGTAAAGCCCCCACCTAATCAGTCTAGGTTGATTCAACGCAATTTTCTCAATGCCAAATTGTTGATTTCTACTCGACCACTCTATGATTAGAAAAAATAGGAAGAACAAGGGCAACTGGTAGCCAATTTTCCAATAAATAATGTTAAGTGTATCTACATAAGCCGATTTTTTGAGCAATCCAGTAAATATGTTTTTTATATATTGAAGGGCTTGGTATGTGCTTTCTGCTCTGAAAAAAATCCAGGCAAATGTGGTAAGTATAAAAGTGAGGCCCATTTGGATAAATTCTTTGAAAGAAGGTAGCTGGTTACCCGCTGAGATGTTTCCTAAGTTTTTCCGGTTTTTGTTCAGCAATAGCAATGGTAAAAAATAAACTGCGTGTAGCACTCCCCAAATAATGAAGGTCCAATTGGCCCCATGCCAAAAACCACTCACAATAAAAATGATAAAGACATTTCTAATTCGCATTGAATTGCTGCCTCTACTGCCTCCTAAGGGAATATAAAGGTAGTCTCTGAACCAAGTAGATAAAGAAATATGCCACCTTCGCCAAAATTCGGCAATGTCTCGGGAAAAATACGGAAAAGCAAAGTTTTGCATCAAGCGAAAGCCAAACAGCTTGGCAGTACCTATGGCGATGTCAGAATAACCTGAAAAGTCCCCATAAATTTGAAAAGCAAATAAAAAAGCACCAAGGATGAGCGTAGTTCCACTATATTGGGCCGAGTTATCAAAAATGAAATTTACATAAGTAGCACAACTATCAGCAATTACAATTTTCTTGAAAAGTCCCCACAATATTTGACGAGTTCCTTCAACTGCCAACCCATAGTTGAATGTTCTGTCTTTACTAAATTGAGGCAAGAGTGAAGAAGCGCGCTCAATGGGCCCAGCAACAAGTTGAGGAAAGAAACTGACGTAGGCGAAAAATACAATTATGTCGCGTGTAGGTGCTATCTTTTTTCTGTAAATATCTATGGAATAACTGAGCGTTTGAAAAGTATAAAAACTAATGCCTACTGGTAATATGATATTTAAGTGGCTTGCGGTGATGGGATGACCGAAAAAAGTAAAGGCTTGGGTGAAACTATCGATGAAGAAATTGGTGTACTTAAAGAAAATCAAGAGCCCTAAATTGACCGTAAGGCTGATACCCAAATACACCCTTCTACGTGAATGGTTGGTAGCTTCGTGAAGCTTTAAACCCACCAAATAATCTACAAGTGAACTAAACGCGATTAATGATAAAAAACGCCAATCCCACCACCCATAAAAAACATAACTCGCAATGAGTAAAAGCAGGTTTTGAGCTTTTGGTTGTTTGACCAACCAATACAAAGTGAATACGATGGGTAAGAAAATAGCAAAATCAAGTGAATTGAACAGCATGATGATGTATATAACCTAAATATCAAGTTTGAGGGTCAAGTAGGTCAGCGTTCTAAAGTTGCTCCTTGCCTGATGGAAAGAACCTCATTAGAGTAGAGAGCCGACTTTTTATGAAATTTTTACTTTTCGATAAATTTCACTGACCGGGATTTGTAGGCCAATTTGAGGAAATTTGATTACATCATCTAGGTTTTGGTAAATTTTATAATTCCAGGAATCGGTCAGCCTTTCATATACTTGTATATCATATTTATACTGGTCAACCAATACATAGTACAAAAGGAAGGGTAGGCGAAGGTAAGCGGCTTTTTTTTCGTCTTGGTCGTATCCGCGAGTAGATTTTGAGAGTACTTCTACCACCAAAGCAGGATAAAATATTTTGTGATCTTTACCATCTTCTTGATCTTTTGGGTCACAGCTAAGTACAACATCAGGGTATACATAATGTGCAAATGCATCCATTTCTATTTTAACATCGCCAGTAAATACATCACAATCATCAGATAATAAACTATCTAGATGGTGATGTATATTATTTGCAATCCGATCGTGATCTTTTGTACCTCCTGCCATTGCAAACACCTCTCCGTGATAGTACTCATAGCGGATGTGATCTTGTTGTTCTAAAGCCAGGTATTCTTCATAAGTATACTTTTCCTCTTTTTGTTTAACTTGTCCCATAGTAAAAGTAAATACGCTTTTTCCAAATATACAAAAATCCTTTGGGGCTTGAAAGCAGCAAAAAATGGGAAACTTTTCATAAATTGTGTAACCATCTTACCAAACCACAGTTACCCTTGTAAAATAAGACCCTTGTAAAAAAAGAGAGGAGGTACAATTGGATGCAATTTCAGATAATGGATTGATGCTGAAGGTAAAGGACGGAGACGTAGACAAGTTGGGTTTACTTTTCGAGCGTTATAATAAATCTCTGTTTGGTTTTTTTTACCGAATGACTCACAACGCCAAAACCAGTGAGGATTTGGTGCAAAATGTATTTTTGCGCATGCTCAAGTACAAACACACTTTTACTGGAGAGGGAAAGTTTACTACCTGGATGTACCACTTGGCGCGCAATGTAAACGTAGACCATCACAAAAAGCAAAATCGGATGGGGTACAAAGACGACCTCAGCGAATGGGAAAATCGTTTGCCAGATGAAGGCGGTACCGAGTCACAGATAAACCAACAAGAAGAAATCCAGCTACTCAATGCCGCCATGGCCAAGTTACCCGCCGAAAAAAGAGAAATATTGGTTTTGAGTCGTTATCAGGGTTTGAAATACAAGGAAATAAGCCAATTGATGAATTGCAGCGAAGGCGCAGTAAAAGTACGCATCCACCGCGCCTTGACCGACCTCAAAAAGATTTACAAAAAACTGGAAAACAATCAAGCACTATGAACGAAGAACGCTATCAAATATTGATGACCGAATACCTCAACGGTGACATCACCCCAGAGCACGAAGCGGAACTCAAGGCGTATCTGGAGCAAAAGGAGGAAGGAAAATCGGAGCTCTTTGAGTTGAAGATACTCAATGACCAATTGGGCCAAGTACCAATACCTGAGCCCAGCGAGCAAATTTCGGTCAACTTTTACGCTATGCTTGAGGAGCACAAACAAGCCGAAAAAACTTCCCTGAAATGGAGTAACAGGTTGAAAAATTGGTGGGCATCGCTCAATTACAAGCGATTGGCCTACAACTTATCCTATGGATTGATTGGTATATTGATTGGAGGACTGGGTATGTACTTGCTACAAGGTACTGGCTCCAAAGACAATAAAAATGTAGTAATTACTAAGAAAAACGACGAACAATGGGCGGACGTTAAAAAGCAGTTGGCTCGCTTAGAAGCCGCCAACAAAGAGGTGATGCTGACCTTGATCAAGGAAAAATCGGCTAGTGAGCGATTGCGAGCGGTCAATCTTACCAGCAATTTGTCTGATGTAGACAGCCGAATCATTGATGCACTGCTGACTACCCTCAATACGGATTCGAACGTGAATGTACGCTTGACCACGGTAGAAGCATTGTCGCAATTTACCAAACACCCTAAAGTGCGTACAGGACTCATCAAAGCCATTGCCCAACAAGATTCTCCACTGGTACAAATAGCCCTGGTAGATATCATGATAGACCTCCAAGAGAAGCGGTCGGTAAAAGCCCTCCAAGATTTGCTTAAAAAACAAGACCTGAACGAAGCGGTAAAAGGAAGGGTAAAGCAAGGGATCCAGGTGTTGTTATAGGAATGCTTTAAAGCAGAAAGTCATGATGACTGTTAAAATTTATTTGACCTGTAGTATTTTACTACAGGTTTTTTTATGTCTCAAAAGACCTTGTGGGTGTATATCATTGAATTTTACCCGTTCATTCAGGAATGCTTTTGATTGCGGTATTTCTTTATAAAGTACAGTTAGCGAGGGGGGAATGTTAGGCTGTTTTTTGTTATATTTAATGTAAAAATAGTTCATATAACCTTTTTGAAAATGAAAAAGTACTCCATAATTGTTCTCCTTTGCTTCATGGCTGCGAGTTTTGAGGTTGCCATTGGGCAGAAGCAAAAAGTTTTTACCCAAGATATAGACAATTTTTGGGTAGCCTTTGATAGTATCCAAACCACCAAGGACAAGCAAAAGCAACTAGAGTTTATCAATAAGTACTACATTGATAAAGGAACGCCTGGCCTGAGAGCTTTTATGAGAGTTAAAAATTATACTGACAAACGCTGGGTTAAACTTATCAATCGTTTGCCTAAGTTTTGGAAGTCCATTCGTCCTAATACCTTGATAGTAAAAAGCAAAGTTGCTGAGATTGAAAAAAGTCTGGTAAGATTTAAAGCATTATACCCACCATTAACAAAAGCGAAAATATATTTTACGGTAGGTTGTTTAAGGTCGGGTGGAACCATCTCTAATAGCCGAATACTCATTGGTTGTGAAATTGCTACCGGAACCAAGGACACGGATGTTTCGGAGTTTAAAAGTAATTGGCTAAAAGGTGTTTTCAAAAATCAATCACTTGAAAATATTGTAACCATAAATATTCATGAATATGTGCATACCCAACAACGAGGAGGCAGACCCAAAAATTTATTGGCTGGAGCACTCAAAGAAGGAGCTTGTGATTTCATTGCAGAGTTAGTGATAGGTAAGCCACTACAAAGTAGCCATATTGTATATGGGCGAAAGCACGAAGCGAGGCTAAAAAAACAATTTAAAAAGGAAATGTTTGGCAAAGCATTTCATCATTGGCTATCTAATGGTTCTAATGCACGAGAAATGGCCGATTTAGGCTATTTTATGGGTTATACGATTTGCAAATCTTATTACAAGCAAGCTAAAGATAAAAAAGCAGCTATTCGAGACATCATAGAGTTAAAGTTTGGAAATTCTAAGGCCATAGAGGGTTTTTTGGCAAAATCAAAGTACTATCAACAACCCATTGATAAAGCAGCATTGATGAAGGAGTATAAAGAAAAGCAACCTGTTTTAGCAGGTATTGCTCCTTTCAATAACAACGATAAGCAAGTGAGGGTGAGCCATAAAAAAATGATCATCACGTTTTCTCAAGAGATGATGACTGACGTCTATTCCATTTACTATTCCAAGAAAAGCAAAGGAGCCTACCCCGGAGTAGGAAAACCAGTGTTTACCAAAGATCAAAAATCATTAGTGATTCAGCTTGATCTCAAGCCCAATAAGGAGTATGAGTTTGTGATATCTAATCGAAAGTTTCTTTCAAAGGAAGGGTTTCCATTACCTAAAAACTATAAGATTAGGTTTAAAACGGGTGCCAAATGAGGCTAAAAATATTGAAATAGTTTATAAAGTATAATGTACCTTCAGAAAGTCCGTGAAAATATTTTACGGACTTTTTTTATGCCTTAAAAGGGCTTTTTGGACCAATGTGTAACCATTTCCAATTACCACGGTTTCCCTTGATGACTTTGCAAAGTAATCGCAGTAATTAAAAACCATATAATGATGAATAAAATTGTAAAACGTGGTCTGATTGTTTGGTTGATGGTATTGGGAGGAGTGACAGTAAGGGCCCAAAAATCTACCGAAACCATTCAGAAGACAATGCCAAAGGTGCAGGTATTCTTGATTGATAACATCAATGGGGCAGTAGTGGTCAAGGGAAGTAACCGAAGCAATATTGGCTTCAAGGCCACCAAAACGATTACTGGGCATACCCAAAGCAAGGTAAATAAAGGTAAAAGCGAAGTAGACCTGGTTTTTTTTCGTGAAAACGATACCTTGGTTGCGCATGTCAAAGCGCCTCATCTAACCTATGGCCGTAACCGCAATAAGCAACGAGGCTTTGGGTATCAATGGGATGACTGGAACAAGGAAAGAGACTATCATTTTAAGTTTGATTTAGAGGTAGAGGTCCCAGAAAATACCCACTTGATTATACGTACCATCAACCGGGGCGATATTCGGGTAACCAATACCAAAGCCAACTTGCAAGTGACGAATGTGAACGGGTCGGCCTACCTTGAAAACATAGCTGGAACTACCAAAGCGCGTATCATCAATGGTCAACTTAAGGCCAGCTACATCAAAGCGCCGACTCAGAATTCCTCATATTATGCCTTAAATGGAAATATTCAGGTAAATTACCCCCGTGATTTATCCGCAGATCTTTACTTCAAGTCGTTCAATGGAGATTTTTATACTGATTATGATGTAAAACAACTCCCTACCAAAATCATCAGTAACATGGCTTCGGAAGGGAAAATAAAAATTTACAAAGTAGGCGAATTTACCTCAGTGAGGGTTAAAAAAGGAGGAAAACGGCTTAAGTTTGAAACCTTGAATGGAAACATTTATGTAAACCGTAACAAATAAAACAATATTCACTCAACTCATTATTTTTTAAGCAAATGAAACCAAGAAACGCGAAAACATGCATTAAATCTCTGTCCTATACCTGCTTGCTATTGTTGTTAGTAAGCTGGGGAGTAAACGCCCAAAAAGTCATTGATGTGCCTTTGTCTCAACCAGGTAAACCGGGAAAGTTAAAAATGGGAATAACCTATGGCTCTATTAAAATCATCGGCTATAATGGCAAAACCGTCAAGGTATCGTCAGATGATGGTCAAAAATCCTACAGTGGGAGCGGAGGTGGCATGCGAAGGATCCCCAATACTTCTTTAAGAATGACAATTACTGAGGAAAACAACTATGTGAGAATTTCGACCAGTAGTCGTAAACGCACTAAATACATCGTAAAAGTACCTCGTAAATTTGATGTCAAAATAAGTACTGTCAATAGTGGTACCCTAGAGATAGAGAATATAGAGGGAGAAATAGAAGCCAGTAACGTAAATGGGAGTATTTATGGCAAAAATATTTCGGGATCGGTGCTGGCCAATACGGTCAATGGTCGTATTGTGTTACAATTTGCCAAAGTCAAGGCCAATACTCCGATGTCTTTTCGGGGATTTAATGGTAAAATTGACGTGACACTTCCCAAGCGGACTAAAGCTAACTTGAAAATACGATCTGACCAAGGGCAGATTTACAGTGATTTTGATATGGAGATAGATGAGAAACCAGTAATTGAAGAAAAAAAGGGAAATCGGAGGCGAATCATTGTAGATAAGTGGGTGATGGCCAAAATCAATGGAGGAGGACCTATCTTGACATTCAAAAACCATAACGGTAGTGTATACATACGTCAGGGAAACTGATCGGAAGAATGTACAGAAGTGAAGTGCATACCCACTTACAAAAAGCCCTTACTGCTTGAGTAAAGGGCTTTTGGGCTGATATAACTTATGCCCTTACTTGTTGGGTTTCCAACAACCAGCGGCGGGCTGCTTTTTCTCCTTCAAAATACTGAGTAATATTCTTGGTCGCCTCATCTTCATCCACAGTTTGTTCTACTGACAAATGACTGACCGCATCTAAACTCGTTACGATGGCTACTTTTTCTATTTCGAGCGACTTGGCAAATGGGAAAAAGTGCTCGACGAGCCAATCCTGTACTTCTGGTACAATGGTGTATTGAAACCCTCGAAGATTCAACAGAAGATAACGAGGACTATATTTGCGTAAGTCATTGAGAAAGCTTTGGGTGCCAGCCAGAAAATCTTCATCATTGAGGCGAATGGTAGATGGGTAAGCTACTACATACATCAAAGGTGGAGTGGTATTGATAGATCGGGTAGACCATTTATCACTATGAACTTTCATTTTATGTGGTGGATAAGGTTGAACAAAAATAGTATCAAAGCATTGTTGTGAAAAGATCGAGCGGAAGTCGATCCACCAATATCATATTGTTATAATCATAATTCCAGAAGCTAAAAACAATAAATGATATCGTATAAATTGATTGTTGAATAAAAAATTACATCTCTAAATTTTGATGATTATTTTTTATTAGAATATTGCATGTGTACGGATTATATAATCAATTTGTTTAGCTAACTAAATGAAAATGAAAAAATTAGATCAAGTAAATGAGGTTACAATGGAATAAATACTCCCATATTATTTAGAAACCATTCCGTTTAATGATTGTTTCTGGAAATGTAATAATTCTATTCATTTGCAATATCATAGGATAATTTTTAAGCCTATTGATTATTAACTTTCAACGTAAGTTTCCAACTGATTACTGATGTTCACCCCATCAGTGGGTTGTTAATGGTGGTTTCTTTGGTCTTACTAAAAAGCGACCAGCATCTATTAAGGAGAGGCGATTTTTAGGGACCAATTACTTTGTTTTCATTCTTCATCCTCAAACTCATCTTCGAGAATGGCATACTCTAGGGTATCAGACCATCCAGTTTTCAAAGGCAGTGATTTGCGTTTACGCCCCTCGGAAGTCATTCCTACTTTTTCGAGCACCTTGGCTGAACGAAGATTTTCTACTGCGCACCCTGCTTCTATTCGGTGTAACCCTAAATCTTCAAAGCCAAACCTAAGCATCTCTTTCACTGCCTCAGTGGCAATGCCTCGTCCCCAGTATTGAGGATGGATTTTATAGCCGACTTTCCGCACGTTGTCTGTTGTTTTAGTTTAATTAACAGTCTTGCTTGATG
>CALDJV010000286.1 GCA_937899305.1 uncultured Cytophagaceae bacterium | reverse complement strand
AGGAGGTAAACGATCAGTTTGTAAATGGGCTTAAAAATAGTAATGGTTGGGCCATTTCAGGACGTAAATCGACTACGGGAAAACCGTTTTTATCTAGTGATGCGCATTTGGCTTTGTTCAAGCCTGATTTGTTTTATGAGGCCCAAATCGTATACCCTGGGCAGGATTTATATGGCTTGTTTTTTCCGTTGTCTACGATATGCGCCATTGGCCATAATCAGCATACCAGCTGGGGGGTAACTGCTATGTTGAACGATGATCTGGACCTTTATCGCGAACAAATCAACCCAGCCAATCCTAAACAAGTAAAGTTTAGAGGCAAATGGGTAGATATCAAAGTACGCAAAGAAACCATCTTGGTAAAAGGTGGAGATCCAATTACCCTCGATGTAAATGTAACTCCCCACGGCCCATTAATCAATGGTTTGCTTGGGCTCAATAATACTCCAATCGCAATGTATTACACGGGTTATCGGTTTGCCGACCGCCTTTTCGAGGCATTTTTTGGAATGAACAACGCCAAAAATCTGAAGCAATTCATGGGCGCAGTCAGTAAACATATTGCACCGGGCTACAATGTACAATATGCCGACAAAAACGGGCACATTGCCTGGCTTGCGATGGCCAAGTTGTTGAAACGCCCCAACCATGTAAATTCTAAAATGATCTTGGACGGGGCCAGTGGAAACGACGAACCGCTTGGTTTTTATCCATTTAACAAGAATCCACGCTCTATTGACCCGCCTAGTGGCTTTATTTACTCCGCGAATAACCAAATAGGCCGAGTGGGTGGTAGATTGTACCCAGGGTATTATGCTTCTGGACTACGGGCCAAAAAGATTAGGAGGATTTTCAGAAAAAAAGCCAAATTTTCGTCACAGGAATTGCAAAAACTCTTCAAAAACAACCAATCTGATATATTCAGAAGAATTTCCCGAGATTTTTTGCTTACAATCAGAAATACAGGCGTACTCAATAAATCGGTTGACCATCAGAAGGTGGCAAATATTTTACGCCAGTGGAAGGGCGAACACACCTTGGGTACTAAAGGGCCCATTGTGTTTTATCAACTGTATTACCAGCTTTTGAGTAATATCTTTGAAGATGAAGTAGGCGCAGCCGCTTTTCAGTCCTTTTTTACTGGTAGCACTCCCTTGTATGATGTCATAGATCGCTCATTTATAGACATTTACTTCAAAAGACACTCTATCTGGTACGACGACGTCACTACTACCGACCAGCAAGAGTCCCGTACCGAAATACTGGCTAGGGCCTTTGATAGAACCGTAGAGCGGTTGGTGGCCCATGAGGTGCTCAACAAAACCTGGGGCGAGGTACACCAACAAACCTATGTTGGGGTTCCTGCATTGTTTGCAATCCCTGCCGAATTCACCAACTTTATTGTAGGGCCTTTTCCTTTTGAAGGGGGCATTGGAGTACTTAATAAAACCGAATTGGACTTGTTGGCAGTAAACACTTCGGGTGATTACAATGTGGCCAAAACCAATGGACCAGCCAATCGAAATTTGTTTGATTTTTCAGATGTTAGAAATAAATCTGTAGGTATTTTACCAACCGGACAATCAGGGTTTCCCAATAGCCCATTCTATCAAGATCAAGCATCGTTGTATAACCGCGGCCAATTGAGGCCTATGTTGAGTAATCGGAGCGATATCGAGAATCAAAGCAGTAAATTGGTATTAGTGAGACGACGGCCCAACGCGCCTAATGTGGGTGACATTACAGGGGCAAGTCGGGTATGTCCCGAAGAACATTCGGTAAGGTATTCAGTGGATTGGGTAAGCAATGCCGACTACTACATTTGGATTCTTGCTGAGGGAATGAGCCAAAGTGTCACTGGAGCATTAAATAAAGTAATTACAACACAGCCTTACATTGAGATTGACTTTGGAGTAAATTTTAGTGGAGGAGAAGTGGCTGTGATGGCCAAAAACTATTTCACTGGGGTAGGCGCTACCAGTACACTTGCCATTGCAAAATGCACCAATAGAAGAGTAAGTAAGTTCAACGAAGTGCTTCAAGATAAAGCCGTATTAGTACATCCTAACCCAGTAAAAGACTCAGATTGGGTTCATATCAAAATAAATGGTTATAAAAACAATACCTTGGTGGGTATTCAAATAATCAATTTGAGTGGAAGCTTGATAAAACAAATGGAGGGCAAGTTGGATGGTAATAAGGTTTCTATACCATCTACCGCGTTGCCAAAAGGAGTAAGCATTCTGAAGGTGAAAATGGCGGCTGAAACATACAGTTTCAAGATTGTTAATTAACCCCTTGTTTGTAATGTAGCAAAAGAACAAGTAGGCGTTTGTCAAGAGCTGTAGAAATATGAATTTCGAAACCGGATCTTAAGGTCCGGTTTTCTTATATAAGAAGTACAAGAATACTTATCGGTTTGCAATTTTACAGCTTTCCTCTTAGGGCATTATGTTATGGCATTTATAAACGGTATTTATTGTTTTTTGGGCTGATTTATTACATCACTACATGAAAGGCAAGGTTTTTACTCGTCTATTAGAAGTGAGTATCCAACAACCAATAAGTTTTTGACTTAAATATCTATCTAAAATGTCCAAATTCAATAGAGTTATACTTGTTTCGTTAACTACTTGCTTATTCTTAATTATTCATTATGCTACAAAAGCACAATCAGCCCAGTACTCAGGCATGGTTCAGCTCCCAGGCCTGAAAAAAAATGTAGAAGTTTTTTTTGATACCCACGGAATACCTCATATCTACGCTAAACGCATCGAAGATGCCTACTTTGCTCTGGGTTACTTACAAGCTCGGGAAAAAATCGCTCAATTTGAGTTTTTTCGGCGCTTAGGTACCGGAACAATGTCAGAAGTAATTGGTATAAACGGAACTTCTTTTGATGTGCCCACCCGCACATTTGGAATCGTCGAAAATGCCAAGCGTTCAGCCAAAGCACTTCGAGAGGGACCCAACAACGGGGTGAAAAAGTCTATTATGTCTTATCTCAAGGGGATAAATTCATATTTGGCAGAAATTAAAAAGTCGGGTAAAAGACCCAAGGACTTGATGCCTCATCCCGATCAATATCGCTTAGAAGATGTGTATGCTACATTAGGAGGTTTTCTGTTTGGATTTCCTGCGTTTGGAATGTATTCTGATATTTTGACCGATCAGCTCATGAATAAGGTGAAGAACAAAGCCTACTTGAAAGAGTTAAAAATCTTGACTGGAACCCCTGTCAACCGGTCCTTTCCTAGGCAAACAACCAAAGGGCGCCTCGTTGTACCCAAATTCAAAGGGTTTGGGAAACCATTTGCCAAAAAATACCTCAAAGCATTTTACAATTTGACCCAAAACTTTAAATATGGCCTTAAAAACAGCAATAGTTGGGTACTTTCTGGTAAAATAACCAATACTGGAAAACCTTTTTTATCGAGCGATGCCCACATGCCCTTGTCCAAACCAGACACTTTTTATGAGGCCCATTTGGTTTATCCAGGGCAAAACCTGTACGGCTTGTTTTTTCCGATGGCCCCATTGTGTGCCATTGGGTTCAATGGGCATTTGGGGTGGAGCGTTACTACCTTA
>CALDJV010000285.1 GCA_937899305.1 uncultured Cytophagaceae bacterium | reverse complement strand
AGTTTCAATGCTTTTGGTTTCGGCGGTATTCAGGTTTTTGCCTACGGTTACCGAGTAGGTATGACTGGCTGCTTCCTGGTCGTAGATGAGGGCTTCACCATCGGCATTCGACAAGGCCTTTTCTATGCTTACAACATCTTGGTAATTATTTAGAGCCAAATTGTCTTCCAGTTTTTTGTACACCCTTTTCACTGGTTCAAAAGCAAATATCTGGGCGTTTGGCTTAAGAGTTTTGGCAATGAGGGCATACACCCCTGTATTGGCGCCTACATCTACAATGCATTCGTTCATGGTGCATAGTTTTTCCCATAATTGCATCGATTGTTGTTCCCAGCCATTTTTGATACCCCGCCAAAAGAGTTCGTTTTCCAGCTCAAACCCATAGTGATGCATACGAAAAGTATTGCCTCCCAATGTTTTTACTTTGATTTTTCCTTGGAAGTGCAAGTGTTGGTAGAGGCGTTTTGGAGGCAACCAAATTTTTTTTAGGAGAATAAAAACGTTTTTTTTAAACGGTAGCCAACGATATATTTGCTTTATAATAAGCTTAAAATTCATAGTTTCTTAGAGGAAAAATGAGTGGAATACCCAGTTACTACCACATCATAAATTTTGTAACGTATTTTAACGGGCAAGATACGGAGCCAGTTGTACTTATCAATAGACCACACCCAAAACTTCTGAGCAAATGCCTGGTAGATCAAGCGTTTGAAGCGCCCAATAGGAGCAGGGGCATATTGATTGAACTTTTGATATACCTCTGGATTGAGACGCAAAAGGGTTTGGTGAGAGGCTTTGTATTGACGATAACGCTGAATGAGTGAACGACAAGTAACAAAGTCGTCGTGCCAGGCTACAGCCTCGTGGTTGTAAAAGATTGAGGTTTGATTTATAGTGGCTTTTACGGCCAAATCGAAGTCTTCGGCATCAGTCAATCGTTCGTCAAATCCGGCAAGTACTTGGAAAAGCGTTTTTGGGATAGAAAAATTGGCAGCGGTAATAAAGGGTTGGTTGGGAGAGACCTTGCCAAATTTCTCGAAAGGGGCCCAACTTCGGCTCAATTTTGCTTTAAACAACTGAAAATCAGTAGTAACTTTATCTAAATCTTCGAGTTGACTGCCTACCAAAATACTGTCAGGATAGCTGGCCAAGTGGGCCAAATGTAAGGCTACACAGTCAGGAGCAGGCCGCATGTCGTCGTCAAAGAAAATCAATAAATCCCCCTTGGCGGCGGTGGCCCCAGTATTTCTGGCAACGGATCGACCTCCATTTTCCCGATATATTACTTGTAAGCCTTGCAGCGCCCAATCCCGACTTTGGATTACTTGCGAGGTGTCGTCGGTAGATCCATCAATGACTACAATGGCCTCAAATTCCTGGATGGTTTGGTTTTCCAGAGCTTCTAAGATATGGGGTAATTTTTGAGCGCCATTGTAACTAGGTACAATCACGCTCACTGAAATGGAGGAAGCGTTCAAGTTTTGAAAATGTTTTAACGTCTGATTTTAGAAATAGTATTTCGCCATAGATTCAGGATAGGTTTGGGAATATATTTGTTTCGGAACAGGAGTTTTTTCCAAAGTGCTTGATCTTCCTCGGAAAGCAATGCAACCTCTATTTGCTTTAACAATTGGTGCGCCTGAGAGGCCTGATTCTGAGCATACATTTCATTGGCCCGTAATAAAAGGTAATAATTAAAGCTTTCTTCGAGGAGTTGTTGATTGGGCTCGTGTTCAATTTGTACCACAAACCGATCGTTGATTTCGAAGGTATCGGAAATGATTTTGGCGTACTTGGCCAAACCAAACTGACGGGCCAAAGCATAATAGTAGGTATCATGTTCTACTTGAAAGTTGTCGTGTTGAGAAATGGTCTTGGAATCGTCATGATGGCGAAAGTTGACCAAAATATCAGGGATTTTTACAACTCCTTTGATGCCAAATAAAAATAGATATTTAATCCACCAGTCACGGTCCATCAAGTAATGTAAGCGATTGTCGAGCAAGCCCATTTGCTTGACTACTTCGGCTTTGAAAAACGTCTCGGGCTGATCTATGCGGGCCCAGCCTATGGTTTTAGCCAGATTATCGGTATACACATCGGTACCATTGGTGTATCCTACTGTTTTTGTGCTATTGAATAAACGGCTCTTGCCACATACTACCTTTACGTGTTCGCCTCGGTTGAATGCAGTGGCTACCTTAAACAACGCATGGGGCTCATAATAATCATCCGAATTGAGCCAATTGATGATGTGACCAGTGGCTTTGTCCAGTCCTTTGTTAATGGCATGACTTTGCCCTTTGTCTTTCTCGCTGACCCAATAAGTAATGTCTTTTTCGTATTTTTTAATAATATCTATAGTATTGTCAGTGCTACCTCCATCTATCACAAAATATTCTAGATTGGGGTATTTTTGATTGAGCACTGATTGGATGGTCTGTTCTATAAAATGCCCTTGGTTATAAGAAGGGGTTATAATCGTAATTTTTGGAAACTCATTCACACGCAACGCCTTTTCTGGTTCTGAACTGCAAAACTAACCAATTTTTAATAACCCCATCAACCCAATGATTAAAAAACACTACACATCTTTGTATTCCGTGTATTCACTGAACTGCTCCATGTCAAATTTGCTCACTGCTATTCGCCTTATTCGGTTCGATTCGTGAACAAATTGACCCTTGAGCTGCTTTTGGGCAATTTTTTGCATAAATACGGCCACTGTTTTAGAGCGAACACCCTTATATTTGTTAGGGATGAAGGCATTGAAAGCTGCATTGAAAACCCTCCCCAAATCTTCCCTAATACGCACTTCGTTGCGATCACCAATCAGGAGCGAAGGTCGCAAGATGTGCAAGGTAGTAAAGGGAAGCGCTTTGACAGCGGCTTCAATTTCGGCTTTGACTCGAGAATAATGATAGCGACTATCGGCACTGGCTCCCAGACTTGAAATCAGTAAAAACTGAGGAACTCCTTTTTGGGCAGCTATTTTGGCAAATTCGTTACAATAAGTAAAGTCTACTTTGTAAAGCCCTTCTTTGCCCGATTTTTTGGTAGTGGTACCTAGGCAGCAAAAAGCATCGTGACTACCCGCAAAAAAGTCTTGGTAATTGTCCAAGTGGTCAAAATTAACCAGTAACTCTTCTAATTTATCGTGTGTAATCTTGATGCTCCGGCGAGTCAATACTTTTACCTTCTGGTAATAATCATCCTGAAGCAATTGATTGACTAACTCATTGCCTACCAATCCAGTAGCTCCTACAATAATGGCCGTTTTATTCATATCATTTGTTTTAAATCCAAGGGGTTACTTCATCCGTTGTTAAATCATTGTGTCCCACGCCTCGCCTCTCTACTTTGTTTTCGCAAATATGACAAAGTTGATTGTTTTGCAATGCATCAACGAATTATTTAACAATAAAACAATCCAGCCATAAAGATATAAAGTTCAAAACATGCTACAGTTGGGCAACCATTCCCGGAGTTTCTTTTTTTCGGACACTGGCATAGGATTATTTGTAAGGTAAACTACTTGCAAACGGGGTAAAAATTTCAATACTGGAGGTAGAATCTGAAACTGATTATGGCTTAAATCAAGTTGGGTCAAATGCTGTAAACGCGCCAAGTCGTCGGGAAGTTCAGTAAGTAAATTATGAGTAAGTGTCAGATCATTCAATTGGGTGAGGTGGCCGATAAATGCGGGTAGATGGGTAATGTGATTGCGAGAAACCAGCATGCTCTTTAGGTTTTTGAGGTCGCCAATACTGGGCGGAAGCTGGCTTAAAAAGTTGTTATGCAATCCCAGTGAGGTCAAGTGCTTCAAGTTATCAAGGTTACTAGGTACTCGTTGATAACGCATATGTGCTAAAGAAAGTAGGGTCAAATGCGGAGTTTGTTCGAGAATGGTTTCAAATGGCAGGGCATCATTGTGGGCAATGAATAACTGGTGGATACGAGGAAACTTAGAAAGTGCAATAGGTAATTGAGTCAGTTGATTATTGGAGAAAGCCAATGCTCTAAGTCGAGATAATTCACCCAGTTCAATCGGTAGTGGAGCCAATTCACAATCGGTAAAATGCAGCTCTTCCATAGAAGTCAGTTGCCTGATTCCAGCCGGAAGCGTTACTTTTTGAGTGGTCTCAATCTTGATTTTGGATTGATTGAGCTGGATTACTTGGGCCGGAGTAAGGTAGCGAGCTTGGGCATCAAAACCAGATTGATAGATGGCTAAATAATCTTGTACAATGGCTTGAAATGCTGGAATGCCCTTGGCCATTTCCAGGGCAAGGGCTACATTTTTTTCATCAGTATGGTGCAATAAGCGAAGAAAATTAGCTTGTTGATCGTTGGGCATGGTACAGTTTTTCACGTAGGTTGGTGACTAAGTAAAACTACAAAAATAACTTCATCCATTTAACTAATATCTAGCCGCTATACTTCGTCAAAAAATAGGACAAATAGCGTTGCTATTAGTCAATTTTTTAGACTTGCCTAGCACCAAGATATTGCACTAAATTTGGATTAGTTTATTTTTTCCGTTTTACTA
>CALDJV010000284.1 GCA_937899305.1 uncultured Cytophagaceae bacterium | reverse complement strand
CATCCATAATAGCTTGAGCACTTTTTTGAGTTGTAAAATCATTTTTACAAAATGACCCAAGTTACAAACTTAGCCTTATCGTGTGATTTAAGTTTGGAAACTTAAACCAGTAAAAACCTATTTTAAAACACTGACTATCAAACATTTAAACTCTAAACTCATTTTTACTAACTCCGACTCATTTTTATGCTTTTTCTGACCTAGAAAGCATCGTATTTAGTGATTTCTCTCCTTCCAAAAACTCCATTTTTTTACCCGCCTTCCGGTATAGCATATCCAAACAATCCAGGTGATGGGCCTTGATCCACTTTTGTTAAGATCAGACTTGATGGATCTCCCACTCCTGATAAAGTATCAAACACTAAATATTTTAATTATGATGTTTTTAATAAAAAAACCGGTATCAATGCTGGCCATACTCTTGAGTGTATTGGCTACAGGTTGTCATACTTTGACTGACATGGCCAACTTGGCTCGCCAACAACAGCTCGCTGTAGAGCCCAATCCTCTAGAGCTCCACGGCAACAATGTCAGCTTTACCCTATCGGCCAAGTTACCGGTAAAGATGATGAAGAAAAATACCAAGTATGCCATCAAGACTGCCTATGTAGCCGGAGACGTAAGCCGATTTAGAAGCGAGGCGCCCCCAAAAGAGGTAACCATGGTAGGTACCCTCGAGTTTGATGGAAACCAATACGCAGGTGTTAAGGAAGAACCTAAAATCAGTAAGCAAATGAGTTTTGCTTTTGAAGACAAGCACGAACAAGGTTTTTTGATTGTCTATGGTAAAGTAAGTAAAAAATCCAAAAGCCAACAGTTTGGCCCCATTGCGATAGTCAGTGCCGGAAACCCCAACGTGGGAGTGGCTACCACCAGCCGCTTGGTGAAGAGCCCCATTGATGGAATATCGAATGCCAATGGCAAAAGCCCTTTTATCTATGTAAGAGGACAGTGGCACAAAGCTCCATTCAAGGTCATTCCCTATAAACTGAACTTTGAGCAAGGTAGTGCCCGTCTAAAATCTACTGTTGGGACCAACGGAAAAAGCATCGATTTGGCCAAAGAAGCATTCAAAGCCATGGTAGCTCAGTTTGGCACCGTTGATCAACTGCCCGAAATCAATTTCTCAGGAAGTAGCGCGCATTCGCCCGAGGGCAGAACGACCGTTAATCAAACCCTGCCTACCCAACGCTCAGCAGCCCTTGAGAAACAAATGAAGGAAATGATGAAGGCATTTGAGTATGGTAAGCGTATCTCGAAGTTCAATTTCTTGTTTGACAACAAAACGCTGGAAGCCACTTGGCCCGAATTCAAGTCTTTGATTCAAGGAAGTTCGTTGAACGAAGATCAAAAAAGTGAGGTAGTGGCCATTGTAGATGGTAGTGATGGTTTTGTAGAAAAAGAAAAAAAGCTGCAAGGCTTGGCTTATTACCAAACGCTGATGGATGAAATTTACCCCAAAATGCGTTATGCTCAATTGCGGTTTACGCTCCCGGACCAAACCAAAACCACGGAGCAAATAGAAAACCTACTGGCCAAAATTGTAACCGGTGAAATGGCTGCCGACCGACTTACTGAGGAAGAATACATCACAGTAGCCATCACAAACCCCAACTTTGCCAATCGGGTAAAATGGCTAGAGAAAGCAGTGACTAAATATGATACTTGGTTGGTCAACAACAACTTGGGGGCCGCTTATCTGGACATGGCCCTGCTGACCAAAGACCAAGCTTATTTAGAGAAAGCATTGAGCACGTTGAATAATGCCAAAAACAAAAAAGAATCTGGTGAAATTTATTACAACCTGGGTATGCTTTATTTGATGAAAGGTGATGCTAACCAAGCTCAGGAAAATTTTCAAAAAGCCATTACAATAGGCGCAGGCAATAACCCAGCACTTACTGGAAAATTGAACGGGATAAAAGCTTACTATACCATCAAAAAAGCCACTGCTCGCAATGATGGAAAATACAAAGAGGCTTATGAATTACTTGCCAACGCAACTAATACAGTGCCCAATAAATTTAATCAAGGCTTGGCTTATTTGCTGGAAGGCAACGATTACGAGCAGGCCAAGGCGGGTTTTAACGCTGCCATTCAACTAAACGCTAAAGATGCTATGGCACATTATGCATTGGCCGTGACCGCTGCTCGCCAAGGCAAGGTAGATGAAATAGGCAAACACCTCAAAAAAGCCTTTGATTTACAGGTAGCACTCAAAGCCAAAGCATTGAAAGATGCTGAATTTTTTAAGTTCAAAACCAATTCATCCTTTTTGGATGCAATCAAGTAACATTTTTTTGAGATTTAAATGATCAGAACAAAAGGCCTATTCTAATTTGAGTAGGCTTTTTTTATCTTTCAAAAATGAAGTCAAGTTTTCGCTGTTTACTCTTATTTATTCTTTTGGCCAGCATCTCGGCTTGCAACCCTATACTTGAGATGATGAGGCAATTAGATGACTATCAGAAATTTACCATATCATCGGATACCCTCAAACGCTCTGGAAATGAGGTAGTGTTTACTATGTCGGCCAGGTTTCCCAGAAAACTATTGCCTCGCCGAAGACGCCAAAGAAACGCCACCACTTATACCTTCGAAATCAAGTATATCATAGGCGATTTCACAAAACCAGAAGATAGGTTTTCAAGCAAAAGAACAGAAATTGACGTAGGAAAATTTGAGTTTGTGGGCCGTGAATATCCCAACAAAGAGATTGCTCCTGCTCAGACTAAAGAGTTTCGTTTCCCCTATAAAGATCAATACAAGAAAGGATTTCTGGTATACTATAGTGTTGTGCGCATAGGAGACTACTTTAAGCGAATAAGGGGAGCTTTTCTGGTAACCAGCAACGGAAAACCAGTCACGGGGATTATTGAGTGAGGATGTGTCCCTATTTAAAAATAACTTATACAAGCAAAAATTGAATTTTACCAATACCTACTTCGCCACTATTTCACGAAACTTTGGGATCATATTGATCGAGTTTGATTAGGAATACAGTTTTTTGGCGAATTATAAAGTAATTGCTAGATTTACCCAAAACAACATATCACAATTGCACAATCGATAATGAGACAAATACAGTTCAGAGAAGCTTTACGCGAAGCCTTGACCGAAGAAATGGATCGAGATGAGCGGGTATTTTTAATGGGTGAAGAAGTCGCCGAATATAATGGAGCTTACAAAGTAAGCCAGGGAATGCTAGATAAGTTTGGTAGCGAACGAGTGATTGACACCCCAATTGCCGAATTGGGTTTTGCGGGTATAGGGGTAGGTGCCGCCATGAATGGGCTCCGTCCTATCATTGAATTTATGACCTTCAACTTTTCGTTGGTGGCCATTGACCAAGTAATCAATTCTGCCGCAAAAATGATGTCCATGTCGGGTGGGCAATATTCAGTACCCATCGTTTTTCGTGGTCCCACGGGTAACGCTGGTATGTTGAGCTCGCAACACTCCCAAAACTTTGAAAGCTGGTACGCCAACTGTGCTGGCCTCAAAGTAGTCGTGCCTTCTAACCCTTATGACGCCAAAGGTCTGCTCAAAACCTCCATCCGCGACGAAGATCCCGTGATTTTTATGGAGTCGGAAGTCATGTATGGTGACAAGGGCGAAGTACTCGAAGAAGAGTACATGATTCCCTTAGGAGTAGCCGATATCAAAAAGCACGGGTCAGATGTTACCTTGGTTACGTTTGGTAAAATGCTGAAAGTAGCACTCCAAGCCGCTGAGGAAGCTGCTAAAGACAATATTTCGGTAGAAGTCATTGACTTACGCACCGTTCGTCCAATAGATTATGCTTCGGTAGTGGCTTCGGTACAAAAGACCAATCGTTTGGTGATTGTAGAAGAAGCTTGGCCATTGGCTGCGATCTCTTCTGAGATTACCTATCACGTACAAAAGCACGCATTTGATTATTTAGATGCTCCTATTCACCGTGTCAATAGTATGGATGTACCTTTGCCTTATGCCCCTACTTTGATTGAGGCCGTTTTACCCAACGTAAAACGTAGCCTAGACGCCATCAAAGCAGTGATGTATCGGTAGATGTATCCATTGCTTTGGCTAAATGCTTTGATTGTTATATGGTTCCCTGATGCGCAACCATATAACAATTTAGCCATCCAAAAAATAAAACTCAAAGCTCACTACGTAATATCAGATACTCAATACCCTGTTGCACTAGTTGCTCTTGATTTCTTCAAAAGAATTAATCATACCATGCAGTCGGGTATCGTCTTCTCCGGGGTCATCGTTGATCAACCACGCCGAAACTTGATAGATATGGGTTTTACCCTCAATGTAGACTACTATGCCCCATACCCTGTGCCAGGTATCGTCTAGCTTCAGGGTAGCAAAAACTCCGGTTTGTAGTGCATTGTGGCCATTGATTTGCTTTTTGATGGGTTTGCCCAGTTTCAAATCTGTCAACGTTAGACCAATCAACTCAGGTTTGGTTTCCAACGTTTTTAAGTAAGCCGATAATTGAATGATCCCCCCTTCTTTAAGATAATCAGTGATGCCCACTAATTCTCCCTTTTCCCGGTCAATGTAAAGGCGCGCCAAAGCCGGGGAATGATTCTCCTCACGTTTCATTGAGCTAGCGATGGCAATACTATAACGATTATCAATGGTTTTTCTACTGTAAGAATTACCTCCCGAATCGCAGGCACTCATCATAACAAATGCCAATAGGGAAAATAATTTAGATACGTAACTTTTGATTGATTGTTTGGGGTAGTTAAATATAAGGTTCATATTAAAAGGTCGTTCGCACTCTTGAAATGCACACCCTAGTACAATGTGGTATTAGGATACACTTA
>CALDJV010000283.1 GCA_937899305.1 uncultured Cytophagaceae bacterium | reverse complement strand
TTATACAAATTAGAAACATAAATTGGGAAACTTATTTTTGTTTCATCCCTTATTTGACCCAAGGCATTTTTGGCTTGTACCTCTAGTGTGTGGCTTCCACTGGGTAAAAAAGTAAAATCTATTTGAGCGTCTTTTTTCCAGTTGCTCCAGCCGTTGGTAATGCCTTCTACCCGATAACGATAGCGAGTCGTTTGCTCGTCGATGTAACTGGTAGTCCCTAACACGAAATGAATACTGTACGCCTTAGAACCCTGGTACAGCCGAATGCGATTCAACGCCAAATTTTCGCGTTGGTGGTTGTATACCTGCGTGAGGCATACATCAAACTGGGTAAGGGTCTTTTTCTGAGTAGGAGCAATTTTGTGCAACCCACCTTGATGTACTACCCACAAATTTTTGGCTTGATCTTCATAGATATCAGTAACTTGCTTAAACAATGACAAATAAGCGATCCGGCTACTGTCTTTGAGGTTTTGCCAATCTTGCCACGCATTGCTCCAGGTATACTGAGCTTGACGCTGGATAAACTGATAAGATGACTGAGGCAAGCTTTGTTTTTTATCGAGCGCAAATTGCTGTTTTTTGGCATCAAGACGGTATACACCATTTGATAAAAACAAGGTGGGTTGATTGCCCAAATTAACTACTTGTACCTGCTCTAAATAATAACGTGGCAAAGCATACACTTGCTGGCTTTGGTATTGTTCTTCGGCGTCTAATTGTACTTTGAAAGTTCGGTTGTCGCTGCCTATCCACAAATCATTTCCCACAAAAGCCAGCGAATATACGGGCGCCTGCACTTGATCAAACTTGATGTCGGCTACCCAACTTCCCGCTTTGTAGGTCAAGCATTTCAACCCTTGACTGGTACCCACATATACCTTGTCTTTGTTTTTGGGCGAAGGCAACACCTTGTACACATCTCCTCCTTCAAAAACTGGCTTCACTGCTCCATTTTGCAATGCATACAACCCTTGGTTGGTGGCCAACAACAAGGCACTGGCGGTAGGAACCAATTGGTTGATTTTCAGAGAAAAGTCTCCAATTCTTTTGTAAAAATAAGGAAAAGACAACACCGCATACCCTTGTCGCTCGAGTACATTGCGCCTCTTTAACCTTCTTTGCTTTTTTCGCTCTCTTCTTGCTTCTCTACGAATGATTTGTCTCGCTCTTCTTCGTCTTCTTCTTTTGCCAAACACGTCGTTGATCAAGTTTCCTACCACAGTTCCTCCGGTAGACGACTGCTGCACATTCATCCTGCTTGGTTGCCTAGCACGAATTGGAGCAATTAAATCAGAAAAACTGCCGGTTTTGTTAAGTAAAAATAACCCCTCGCTAGTAGCTACGTACAGCTTTTTTTGCCAATATACGGCCGAAGTTGGTGATCCTACCAAACCTGGATATTCACTGTATTTATTTACGGGCAACTCGAGCAACGCTTGGGTAATGCCCTGGGCGTGTAAAATCCACAGGCCTTGGTGCACATCGGTACTCAAACCCAGTACTTCATCATCGGGTAAGCCCGTTTGATGGTTGATGATGTGTTCGGTTTTACCTGATTTCCGATCAATCACCAAAACTCCTCCATTCAGCGTACCTAGCGCAATTTGGTGCTGCCCCAAAGCTATGCCCTTGGTCAAAGTATTTTCGTCTAAGTATTTCTGATCGCTGAATACTGATTTTTGCCATCCTTTGCCGTCAAACCCATACACTTTATTGTCACTAGCAGCTACCCAAACCATATTACCTACCACAAAAGAAGAGAGGACCTCGCTCTCTTTGAACTGAGGGACCTGCCCCAAAGCTTTGAGCTTGCTGCCTTTCACTTGATGTATCCCCTGCCCCTTGATATTCACCAACACTTGGTCCTTGAAAGTAATCAGCGCTTGAAAAATTTGCCCATTGCTGGCATTCCATACTTGGGTAATTTTTTGATTTTTCCGTTTGACTTGTACCAGCGTTTTTTCGCTCAGAAAATAGATGTGTTTGGGGGTTTCCTTGATAAATGAGAAATTATCCAGGGTTTTGGGGAGTTTTTTGGAGCTGGTAGCCAAACTATGGTATTGGTACACACCTGTAGATTGCAATTGTAAATAACCAAAATCGGAGCGTCCACCCACATACACAATGTCCTTATCGTCTAACAATGCGTATAAAGTAGATTTGGTCGGTATGGCCTTCCACTGACGGCCATTGTATTGGTGAGCCCCTTTGGCATTGGCTACCAATATGAGGTGATCTTTGGTATATACCAAGGCGTTATTTTGAGCATTGGACCCGAGCATTTCTCGATCATAGTTTTGCAAATACACGGTTCCTTTTTGGGCATACCCTCCTGACAAGCAGGCGCATAGAAATAATACCGAAGTAACAAATCTGAAAATTTCTTTATTTCTCATAGTGGTAAAGTAGTGGTGGTTTAGAGGTTTGTAGAGGTACAATTTTTACACCAAATAAAGGAACATATTTTCTAAATAATTACCAAAAAACTACGAATGAACCATCGTTTATCTAGTTACTATATTGTAATTCGACTTTCATAACAGTTACCAACGCTAAACTCCAGCAATATAACATAAGATGAACCACCTAAAAACAAGGCGACACCCCTGGATTGCTTGGCGCAAAAATTGCCTAACTATATTTGTCTATTTTGATACTTCACCATATAAAGCTCCTTCCCACTATATACAATCTTTTTTGTAAAAAAGTATTTATTCAGGGTACTTTTCCGTTAAAATATTGTTCAAGCAAGTTACTTCTTGTCTCTGTTAAAGTATTGGCAAGCATCCGTTCCTCTATATTCACTTTTAATGGCTCATACTATTCACTATTTTAAAATATTTCATCGTTTCCAATATTTTGTAATCTTCTTAACAGGATGGTTAGGCATTGTTCATAGCTATGCCCAAAATACTGTCAAGCCTACTTTCGAATTAAAATCTACTACTTTCTCAGAGGTCAATCTCAACCCTTATCTTGAAGTACTTCAAGATACCACCCACCAATTGTCTCTGATGGAAATCAAAACCCAGTATTCACCTCAATTCGTGAAATTACTGGATCATTCCCAACCTTTGAATAGCCAACATACCTATTGGCTAAGGTTTCGAGTAAAAAACACGCTTGCGCAATATGCGCAAATCTTCATAAAATTAGGGGTGAACGATTCTATGCAGGTGTTTAGTCAAGGGGTTCGTCCAAGTCAAAAAGTAAATAGCCAAGTCACTGGGATTTTAATACCCATTGCCCAAAAACCTTTGCCCCATAGCTCCTGGTACGACCAAGTGGTTTCATTGCAATTGGCTCCCCACCAAACCCAAACCATTTATTATCAAATCAAAAATCTGCCGAGTCAAGCCATCCAGCCTTTGGCTACCCTGTTGAGCACCCAAAGCTGGGAGGCCCATGTAACAAACCTCTATCTTACTCAAGGTATTTTTCAGGGAGTTTTGGGTATTATATTCATCATTGGCTTGGTATTATTTTTCACCACTCGAAAGAAGCTATACTTATTTTATTTCCTGCAAATTTTGGGTTTTTCTTTTACCTTTTTACCTAACTATGGCCTTCTCAATAATCTGGTGGTCAACGACTTTCACAATTACCTTATTTGGTTTTGGGCGGGTAATTTGTCCAGTATATTTTATATATTATTCATTGGTGAGGCTTTGCAAATACGTACCATTTCATCTCGTCTCAACCTCATCCTGATATTCTTGATTATCAGTCGTATCTTAGCCCTACTCATTGGTAACCTTATACTTATCCAAAGTCTAAACTATACTTTGGTAAGTACAATAAATTATGTGCTCGATCTAAGTACTATTGCCTTGGGCACGATCGTCATCATTTATGTTTTTCGACACAAAAACAGCTTTACTCGTTTTCTTTTATTGGGTACCTCGACGCTCCTTTTAGGCTTGTTGTTAACTACTTTGGCCTCGCAAGGAATCATTTCAGGAATCGTTCCTGGTTACCTTTTCCAGCTTGGAGTACTCATTCAATATATTATCTTTAGTATTGGATTGGGCCAAAGAATACAAGAAAATTTTCGAAAGGAAAAAGCAGCTCAAGCCCAGATCTTGGAAATGGAAAAAAACGCCAAACAAGAACTGGAACATAAAGTCATTGAGCGTACCCGGGAATTGAGTGAGGCCAATAATGAAATCATTACCCAAAACGAAGAGCTACACCAACAACAAGAGGAGATCATTGCCCAGCGAGACTTTATTGAGAATAAAAACCGGGAATTGGGGCAGGTCAATTTACGCTTGCAAAATAGCATCAGGGTGGCCAAAAATATCCAACAGGCTATTTTGCCTTTTCAACGAGAACTGGACTACTTTTTTGAAGAACATTTTATGGTTTATCTTCCCAAAGATGTCGTATCAGGAGACTTTTACTGGGTAGGAGAAGTTACCAAACAGGGTACTTCCAAAACCTTCCTTGCGGTGGTAGATTGTACTGGACATGGTGTACCAGGGGCCTTTATGGCATTGAGGGATAAGAAAATAATTACTTTCCCATTTCAGAACTTTGGCACAGTCTTGT
>CALDJV010000282.1 GCA_937899305.1 uncultured Cytophagaceae bacterium | reverse complement strand
TAGCATTGAGTAATTTTACTAAAACCTCGACACTTATTTTGAAAGCGTTACTTAGAAGCCTGATTTCTGTTATATTGATTGAAAAATGATCGGTTACTTGAGAATAACCAATCGCAGTTAGTCAATCATTGATCAGGGTTCGCTCTTGTGATAAACAATGCATGATTAGGGTACCAGCAGTATACCAGGGCTTTGTTTTGAGTTATTTACTCAGGCCTGCTATTTGCGTTGCATACTAAAAATACTACATCCAACCACCATTGCTCCTACACTACCTAGTGTTTTGCCAACCGTTGTATTTAGGATAAGATGCCGATGAAAATGTTTACATCCTAAAATATAGCCTTGACAGCACACTGATATTTAACAAAATATTGTTGTTATTTGACACCAAATTGAAAAACAGGTTACCGTCGATTTATGAAGAAATACCTCATTTTAGGTTTATTATTTTTGTGGTTTAGTGTAATAGGCATACATCAGGTACTCGCCAAAAAGGATTCACTCCCGAGTTATTCGGTCAACTACCCTACAGCCAAACAAATTGTACGTACAGTATCTCACAAGATTCAACAAAGTGTGGAAAACTTTCACCTGAGATTGATCGCCTACAAAAATGCCTTGCTCAAGCAACAAACACAACAATATGACACGCTCCAAGCCCAGCTGAAGGCACTACGAAACCCTTACTACCAATATCGGATTTGGGTATGTGCCCGCCGATTAGAAGGCAAAAACATTTATCACAACTACGGCTACAATGGAATGAACGACGATAGCAATACTTGTGTAAATGGTTGGTGTCAAGTAATGGCGGCTACTGGAATAGGTGGGCTCCGTGACTTGGCTTATGGGCAAGTATATCTCATGAACAAGACCATTGAACAAGAAAAAAAGAAGAAAAAGCCCAACCTGTCTCAGAAAATCCCTAAATACATCAATGTAGAAAACCTGGTGAGCAAAGCAGACGAGTTGGGTTTTATACCCATTGACGTAGACTGGGCCAAACGAGGTGATTTATTGGTGCAGTATTATTGGAAACAACGCCAAAAGTATGTTTTTGCTCCTCAGCACGTAAGTATACTAGACCGAGTGATTGATTATAAAAACGGAATTTATGAAATTAGAGACTGGCACGAAGGCATCAAAAACTTCCCTTATGTGTATCGTACTGGGCGTAACATGAAATCTAGTTTTAACAATTTGCTTTCGCGAAAAAATATCTACTTTGGATACGCCAACAAACGAGGGCAGGAACGGGAACTCTTTGGAAAAAACAAGAATATTTATCAGGCATTCGGCTTTTTTGGCAAAAAGAAAGGCCGGGCCCGTCAAATTGTTTTTGAGTTAAATATTACTCGGGCCCGTTTGGTAATATACAATAAACTATTTGAAATTTTAGTGCTTTCTTCTTGATCATTCAACCGAATTTACTCCAGGTTATTTGCAGTCAATGAGTTTTACTCTATGATTTAGAAGTTTTGTAAAACTTAAAAATCAACCGTACTTATCATGAATATTTAATTTTCTTTATTGCCTGAACTATTGGTTTTCTTTGGCGACCAACCTGGTTTATTTAACAAATATCTCATCGCTTCTTTCCAGTGCTTGGCCTTTTTTAAATCACGAATCAAGTTCTGAAATTCGAAAAAATGTACTTTTACTGGATGTACACTCTTTATCTGAGTAGTAAGCCCATAGGTTGGGGATTGCTCTTCCCGCTGGAAGGTACCAAACAGTCGATCCCAAATGATCAAAATCCCTCCATAGTTTTTATCCAGGTATAACTCATCGGCCCCATGGTGTACCCGGTGATGAGAAGGGGTATTGAAGATTTTACCAAACCATCCCATTTTCCCGATCAACTCAGTATGCAACCAAAACTGATACATCAACATCACCCCTACCGAAAGCAAAATGATGGTAGGGTGGAATCCTATGACCACCGCTGGTAAATAAAAAACCCAAGTCACAAAATTATCAAAAAAAGATACCCGTAAAGCAGTCGTGTAGTTATAAATAGGCGAACTATGATGAACAGAATGATATCCCCACAGCAAGCGTATTTCATGTTCTAACCGATGCTCCCAGTAATACAAAAAATCAATGAACAACAAACAAGCCCCCGTAGTCCATACATTGATCGGTACCTGCCAGGGAATTTGCTTGGCTAGCCAAAACAAGCTTAGGAAATACAATACCCCTCCAACTCTTTCGGTAAGGGTATTGAACAAAAATACCCAAATACTTGCCCCCATTTCTTTGAGGCGATCGCGATCTATTTTCTTCGTGTATAGCTCCCAGCCAAACTCTATCAAAGCCAAGACCACTGAAAATACCAACAATAGAGTGATGAGCACGTGGGTATTTTTCTCTATATTTTGAATCACTTGTTCCATCGTTATACAATTGGGATATAGATTTCCGCCAATAATTGTTCGGTTGGAGTTACCTCTTCATCGCTCAGGTAATATTCTAAGATTGGCAATTCGCTGATTTCAAACTCATTTTTCACGACCCAATGCAAGTAAATTTGCTCATAGATAGCATCCATTTTATTATAATCGCCCTGATGAAGAAAACAAGCATACTTTCCGGCAGCAACCTCTTTGATACCAAAAAAACCTGTAGCCTCTACCTCCGCGTCTGCGGCTAAAGTAATGGCCGCATTGTAACGACAATTTTCGTCTTTGGTAATTTCTTCATCATCTAAAATCTCCCCCAAATATTGAGTATCTTCTCCAATCAGCTGTTGTTGATCGGCATACTCTAGCAAGGCCTCCCAACAATCATCGATGCCCGGTGATTGATAAGGCCCATAATGAGTGACGTATAAAATACGAGTAGCCGGCACTTGCTTGATTTCATAGGTCAAATCATCTAATTGCTTGATTTCCTCGGGTAGTTTTGCTTTGATCCAGGCATCCATATTTTCTTGGTCTTGTTGTCTAAATTTAGAGGGTGACATCCCAAACTCTCGTCTAAATGCTTTGTTAAAAGCCTGCAAATCGCTGTAGTGTAACTCAAAAGCAATGTCAGTGATGGACAAGTCGGTATATGTCAACTGCCAGGCGGCTTCTTGCAACTGTAATTCTTTGATGTAGCGCCCAATAGATTTGTGAAATACCGAACGAAAAATCCGATTGATATTCCGATAAGAGTAAAAGGTGGTTTCGGAAACTTCGTGCGAAGTAAGCGGTTTGGTGCGGTTGTTTTCTACCAAATCCAACAGGCTTCGCAGTCGGGTAATGGGTAAGGTATTTTTCATAACTCAAAGGTAGGGTTTATGGCAGGAGGTCGGGTAGTTCAAAATGGACAAAGTTGTTTTTAGTGTTTTAGTTCGTAGTTTCTTCAGTCCACAGTCGACGGTCCAATGCTGTTTCCTTAACAAACTAATATCTTGTCGGTAATAATCGCTTATTGAATTATTTCTATTTTAGCTGATTAAACAGGCAATACATAAGAATAAATGGATATTTTAGGTTATTTTCTCTGCTTTTGGCTCGGTTGCCTCCGGCGGCTTCATTTTTTCCTTTTGTATGATGCAAGGGAAATAAAGGAAAAAACCCTCGACAGCATATGCTAGCGCGCAAAGCCAATGCCCCCTCCGTCCATGCTGTCTACCCACCCGCGAGCGAAGCAATGATTTTGCCTCGAGAATTCTTAAGGAAACAGCATTGGTCGACGGTCCATAGTCCATAGTTTTTTAGTTCGTAGTCAGGAGTTGGTAGCAATTAAATGTAAAACGTAAAATGAAAAGTGATAGGTCGTTTCACTCAACCCGAAGTCCTGAGCGGAGCCGTTGGTAGCACTTAAATGAAAAGTGAGCGCAAAGCGGAATAATTAACAATTAATCATCGCTTCGCGCAACCATTTAGCAATAGAGCAATGAGCCGTAGGCGGAACAATAGAACAATGAAACCATTTAGCCATAAAACAATAAGCGAAGCGGAACAATTTAGTTAAAGATCTACATTCGGTTTCAAATGTCCTATTTGGGTAATTTTTTCTTGAGTCAGTTGATACTCTAGGCGAGCAAAGGCATATTTAATATCCTCTATATCAGGCGGATCGCTGGGGAATTCTTGGCTAATGTGGGCTACAAATCCCCATAACTCCAAAATATTGGTCGCATCTATCTCGTAAGGACGATACCCCAGGTTTTGGGATTTGAGCAGTAGTTTGCCTCGCTCAAATAGACGTTTGTATACTTTTTTCAGAACAATCCCTTCATGTTTGGACACTACCACGCACAATTGCCCACTCTGAAGATCTTCCCAAGTAGGTATTTTTTCGCCCACTACTATAGCCCCCGATTGCAAAGGCAACATCGAGTCCCCTTCTATTTCAAACGCCCGATATGTTTTGCCCCTGTGTAAGAACGGCAACTGGTACTTGGGCAAGGTATCTAAATATTCGGGGTCGGCAAAACCTTGGGTGTATCCAGCAGTTGCTTTTTGAGGAACAAGCTCTAAGTAATTTTCTGATGGTACATGATCGGTTTGAATGCGATTAATTTTCATTTGATGGGCAGCAATGTAATTTTTAAGTTGTTCGAGGCGAGTCACGTACTCTTTTTCAGCTTGGGCAAAATCTACATTGATCAATTCATCAATGGTTACCTCAAAGTGTTGGGCTATTTTGATCAAAAGCAAAATACGGGGCTCGGCCCGGCTATCTTCGTAGGCGCTCAAAGCACTGCGAGAAACACCCAAACTTTCGGCTAAAGCCTCTTGAGTGATTTGATATTTTTCTTCACGAATGTATCTTAAATTCTTGCTAAAAAACATGTCGAGTTTTTGTTAGTTAATTTGGCATTTTTCACTTATTCATCCTATATTTGCTAACAAAATTAGCCAATGTTTATATTATTAGCAAGAAAATCAAATTAAAAGCATTACTCTCAGCCTCTTTTTAACATTTACGCGCCATGATTTCAACTCCACCCAATCCCGAAATAAAGCCCAATCAGCGACGAAGTAGCACCAAGAGTAGTCAAGCCAAGAATAGTCAGACCAAGAATAGTCAAACTAAGAACAGTGCTCGTGCCCAAAAAACAACCACTCAAAACTCTAAAAAACAAAGTACCCAAAAAAAGACCAGCCGAAGTCAAAGTTCCCGAGCAAAAAGCACCAAAAACAGTAAAACCGCTGCCACCCAAAAAAATCAAAGTCCTGACGTTCCTTTGGCCGATGTATTTACAGCCACGGCTACTAAAGGCTTGGTTTTGTTGATGATTATGGCTTTCAATGTCATCACGCTTCGAAACAGTTTTTTGTTGGTCGCCCCCAATATGAAATTTTCGGGTAGTGTAGAAATTGATGCCTTGTTGTATGGTTTTGCCATGAGCGTACTCATGATTATTATTTTATTTCATGAAGAAGATTGGAACAAAGCATTGTGCCCTGGAGCAGTCACTTTATACGTCAACACCCTGGTACTGATTCTTTACATGAAATGGCTCGATTTTGTATTAGGTACCTGGCTGGCCCAATGGCTTTTGAGCGGATTGCTCATTTTGATGCCGGTGATGGGGATGTTTATTGTAGTGGTGATGCTGAAAACCCGAAAGTAAAGAAGTTAAAAGCCTACGTATTGCCCCAAATAAAAGCATTTATTCGGGTTTGGTGAGGGAGATTTTCTTTCGATCGGCCATTTCTTGCAAGGTTTTTTCTCCATAACCTCCAGCTTGATTTGTATGAGCCCCTTGTGCTATCAAGAAATTCACCATTTCCTGGTTTTGGTGATCTACTGCAATAAACAAGGGCGTTCTCTGGTCATTGGCAACACAATCAACCGATACTCCCGCCAAAAGAAATCTCTTAATCAATGGAATACTGCCCGTCAAGCAAGCTTTGTGTATGGGAGAAAACCCATAGTTACCGAGCCGTCGGTGGGGATCTGCACCTTGATCTAGTAAATAATTTACCATGGCTATTTGTCCACCTGAAATGGCCTTAAAAAGTGCCGAGTCACCGTGTCTATCTAAAACACCAATATCCAACATCGTATGTTTCAATAGCCATTCTACTAATCTAATATGACCATTCTCTGCCGCTTCAATAAGCACCTCTGGGTACACCTTCACCTTTTGCTCAAATAACCATTTTACCACATTTATGCGATTGTGGGCAGCAGCTAATGTGATCCCTGCATTCCAGGCGTATTCCGTGTCAAAATCTAACCTCGGGAATAATGCTTGTACCAGAAAAAGAATACCTCCTTTGCAGGCACCAGACCAAAGTTCGTTTCTTTCACCCAAAACAAGTTTTGCTCCCCTCTCCATCATGTATCGCACTGCCTCTTCATTTCCAGATTCAGCAATATGAGCCAAAGGATTGGATTCATGGTTTATTATTGCCCCGTGGTTTAGCAGTATCTCAATCGTTTCTTTGTTTTGGGCAACATTCAACGGGCCATTCCATCCATTTCTTAGTTCAACTTTTCGGTCCAACAAGTCTTGCACCAATCGTGCATTGCCAGAAGCAGAGCCAGCTTCCAAGAGGTCTTGATAATGTAAAGGAGAGATTCCAGTCTCGAGGCACTGCTGTACTGCATCATAATCACCCAAAGCAACCGATCGATACAAACTTGTAGGAAACGCTGGTTTTTCTGGTTTTTTATTGATTTTAGGAGAAAGTCGTACAGAGTGCCAGGCAAACGAGCTGGTATGTGGCTCAAACCAACCAGATTCGGCGGTTGTCTTGACTCCAATCTCGGTGAGTGCTAAATAGAGTATGTCTTCGTTGAAAGTTACTTTCTTGCCATTGATGTATGCTTCCCGGTCTAGAATCCGGACTTGGTTTTGTCCAAAAATCCAGGCGTATTCATGCAATACATCTCCTCCGTGCATGTCTATCGAGTAATAAAAGGCTTTGGAGTTGCACTGCGATACAAGCTCATATATACGCTCCAGCATTCTATCGGGTGGTTGCTTATAATTGGGTACCTCACTAGCAGGAAATGTTAATTGATATCTTGTTTTACTCCATATTGCGTCCCAAGGGATGCAGTATGGCCCATCAATATATTCAGGGTTTTCAACGTGTCGCACCGCAAACAGCCCTTCTTCGGGCAGCACAGCCTTTTTTATAGTACCAGGTTTTATCCAGTATAAATTATAACTAAGTACCGGATCTTTTTCCAATGCCTTTCTTAACTGGCCATTGGCTATAAAATAAATGGTATGCTCTCTAAACGGCATGGGTGTTGATCATTTTTTACGATAACCTGAACGGGTTTCCCTTGTAATTTTTCTAATGGTCAGGTTTGAAACCGTACACTAATTTTTTTATGGAAAGATTTGGAAAAGAAAGCATAAGA